>JBFFKD010000433.1:0-2728 GCA_041555595.1 Motiliproteus sp. | reverse complement strand
TTGTTTGAAGGCAAGCCAGAGCAGATGCAGCAAGCGATGGCATTTTTCCGCACCTTGCCCGATGCAACTCAAGTCTGCTCCACCCACGAGTACAGTTTATCCAATCTCAGCTTTGCTGCCGCCGTCGAGCCCAACAACACTGCAATACAGATCGCAATCGAACGCTGCCAACAGCTACGCAATAACAACCAGCCCACCCTGCCGGGCAGCATCGGCGAAGAGAAACAGATCAACCCGTTTATGCGCTATGACCAAGCAGCCGTCATCGCCGCCGCTGGGCAGCACCACGGCCAACCGGTAACTGGCGATAGCAATGTGCTGGCGATCATTCGCCAATGGAAGGATCACTTCTGACATCCGTTGTCACCGCTATCTGCGCTCGAGCCGACTCAGGTCAGGTTTTCAACTTGACCCTCCTACCTCGGCTCCTTAAAATCTGCTTATTTTGGACAGTGCTGTTGTGCTGCTAGCTTTAGTGCAGACAAGCGGTACCTGAATAAGACCCATTTTATTGCCATCAGCAACATTAATCAGGCAATGTCGCGTGGCTGGAACCTATTATGTCGAAACACCTAAGCCTGATCCTGATAGCAACACTCGTCACCGGTTGCCAGGCATTGTTACCCAACACCATTACTCCCACTTCAGCTGATGCCGCCGTTACAGATATCAACGCAGCCCTATCGCTAGCGCAGCAACCGAGTTTATCGGTGCCCGTCATCATCCCGGCCTACGAGCAGTTCTCAGACCAGCCCGACCAACCACTCACCGAACATTTGGTTGAACCAATCGATCGAACCGCTAACACCCATCAGCCTGACTCAGCCAACTCACTGGCCATTGAGCCCGGGTCGAGTCAAGCGCCGAACGCAGCAACGACACAGGATTCTGTCCCTGACCTGTGGCAGCTAACCCGTGACAACTTTGCCCTGGAGCACGGTGATAACCCGCGCATCCAAGCACAACTTAAATGGTACAAAGGCCACCCCAACTACATCAACCGGGTCAATGATCGTGCCAGCCGTTACTATCACTACGTACTACAACAGGTGATCGAACGCGGTCTGCCCGCCGAGCTAGCGCTGTTGCCGATCGTTGAAAGCGCCTTCGATCCATTCGCTTATTCACACGGTCGCGCCGCAGGTCCCTGGCAGTTCATCCCCATGACAGCCAAGCGATTTAAACTCAAGCACAGCTGGTGGTACGACGGCCGCCGTGACATCCGCGCTTCGACCAAAGCCGCGCTCGACTACCTGGAGATTCTCAACAAACGCTTTGATGGAGACTGGTTGCTGGCGCTAGCCGCGTACAACGCCGGTGGTGGCAACGTCTCCAAAGCGGTACGAAAAAACCGCAAGCGCAACCAACCGATCGATTTTTGGTCGCTCAGCCTGCCCAATGAAACCCGCGCTTATGTACCCAAACTGATCGCATTAGCTAAACTCTATAATGACCCAGCAGCCTACGGCATCGAGTTAAAACCACTACCCGACCGGCCCTATTTTACAGCCGTCGATACCGGTTCGCAGATCGACCTGGCCAAAGCAGCCGAGTTGGCCGATATCAGCATTGAAGAGCTGTATCTACTTAACCCCGGTTTCAACCAGTGGGCGACCGATCCAGAGGGCCCGCATCAACTGCTGATACCCGCCGACAAAGCCGAACTGTTTAACCAAGCACTGCAGCAGTATCCAGCCAACCAACGCGTCAGCTGGAGCCGCTATAAGATCCAGCCCGGCGACAGTTTGATTCGTATCGCCAAACGCCATAACACCACCCCAGACACACTGCGCACAACTAACTCGATCCGGGGCAATAGCATTCGTGCCGGTCAGATGATACTGATCCCCAAGGCCTCCAAACAGGCTAAAACCTATGCCTACAGCCAGGGACAGCGGCAAGAAAAGAAGAACCAACGCATCGCTCTACGATCGGGTAAGAGCAAGCTCAACTACACCGTTCGTAGTGGCGACAGTTTCTGGAAGATTGGTCGTGACCACGGTGTTGGCACACGGCAACTGGCAGCCTGGAACCAGATGGCGCCGGGCGATCCGCTCCGAATCGGCCAAAAACTGGTGATCTGGCAGCAAGCAGGCACCGTATCAAACCGAGTGATGAGCGCTGACAACAACGATCGCAAGATCATCCGCAAGATCGGCTATAAGGTGCGTAACGGCGATTCTTTCGCTCGTATCGCCACCAAATTCAACGTCAGCATGTACGACATCAAACGCTGGAACTCCAAGGCGGCTCAAGCTAAATACCTCAAACCCGGCCAGCGGCTGACCCTTTACGTCGATGTCACTCAAGCGCGTTAGCATCAGCCAGATGCCTAACGTCAGGTCGACAAAACACCTCACAAAAACAAAGCCAATCGACTGATTAACAAATTGTCTTTGGCAACGGACCGAACAACATCAGGAACTCGGCCAACCGCTTCGAGTCACATCCATAGTTGTAGTGACGGTTGGCCCGATAGACTCGCCTGCGAGCGCCAACCCTGTTATAACCCAACAGATATAACCCGAGTAAGCCTGTTCACCCAGTTAAGGATTTTTGGCATGGCCGCCCAATCTCGTTTATTACCGCTCATCGTCGCCACCTTAGTTACCCTCATAGCCAGCCAGTCTAGCGGGGCTGCGACCCAGCAACATGCCATCGCCATGCACGGCGACCCCAAGTACGCCGCCAATTTCGATCACTTTGACTATACCAACCCCGACGCCCC
>JBFFKD010000432.1:0-2736 GCA_041555595.1 Motiliproteus sp. | reverse complement strand
CTTAACAACAGACTTGAACCCAGCATTCAGGAGATAGCTATGAGCCTCGAAGATCGCACCAACGGCCTCAAGGTCCGCACCGAAGTGATGGGCGAAGCATTCGTCCAACGCGCCATCGACAACACCACCGAGCTGACCGAGCCGTTACAGGAGTGGATCAACGAGCACGCCTGGGGATCAACCTGGCAGCGTGATGGTCTAGCGCGCAGCACCCGCTCGCTTGTGACGATCGCCATGCTGGCCGCCCTCAAGGCACCAACCGAAATGAAAGGCCATGTTCGCGGCGCCTTGAACAACGGCTGTACTGTCGAGGAGATTCAAGAGGTATTACTGCACTCGCTGGTTTATTGCGGTGCTCCGGCGGCGCAGGAAGCGTTCCGTGCCGCCAAAGAAGCGATCGAAGATTGGCAGCGCGAGCAGGCGAGCGCCTGAGCGAATTAGCTCCGATCGACGCGACTCAGTAACCGCGTTCGATATCAACCTGAAACTGCAAGGCGTCACCGCGTACAAACCGGTGCAAATTATCGATAAAGATCGGTGCAATATCGGCCGGAAAACTCGGCGCGGCGGTATGACTGGTGATGGTCAGGTTGGCGGCATCCCAGAACGGATGGTCGGTCGGTAACGGCTCCTGCCGAAACACATCCAGCACCGCAGCACCGATCTGACCCTGATTGAGCGCATCGACCAACGCCGCATCCACGATCACATCGCCGCGACCCGCATTGATCAATAGCGCACTCGGCCGCATCTGCGCCAGCAGTTCGGCGTCGATCAAATTTCGGCTATGCGCGGTGCTGGGCAGGGTCGACACCAGGCAATCAACCTCGGCCGCCATCGCTCCCAACTGCTGCGGCAAGTAGTGCTGATCGACTAGACCTGACACCGGGCTACTGCGTGAACATCCGACCACTCGCATGCCAAAATGTCGCCCGGTTGCCGCCAGGTGAGCGCCGATACTCCCCAACCCCAACAACCCCAGTGTCTTGCCCTGCAACGTGCCGCAACGTTGACCGCGCCACTGCCGCTGCTGCTGTGCTTGCCGATGGGCCAGAATCTGCCGCTCATGGTCGAGCAGATAAGCAAACACATACTCGGCCATCAACGGTCCAAAGATGCCCCGAACGTTAGTCAGCACTAACTCCGAATATTGGGCCGCCGCCAGCACTTCGACCAGTGGCGTCACCCCGGCCCAGCTCGACTGAATCCAACGCAACTCAGGCATATGATCCACCAGCGGCAGCAGCAGGTCAGGATCGCCGAACAGTATCTGACAATCGGTACAATGGAGCCGCGCTTGAGCCGAGGTCTCGACGCTAATCAACTCAATTGAGGCAGGCAACGACTGCAACAGCTGGCGATAATGCCCGGCATCCGAGCTAACCAGCAGCACCCGATAATTACTCGTCAATGTTCAGCCCTCGTTAGAGAAGTGGTCAGTTGTATCCACACCGTTAACATCTATCCATTCCAACCCGCCACCGATCTTAGCAGCCTAGTGACTCAGCCTGCGATCGGAAATCAAAAAAGCCCGCGCTGTTTCCAGCACGGGCTCTTCAGATCTTAATTACCAGAGCAGACCTAGGGTCTGCTATCAAGGCAATTAAAGCACCAGCTTACGCACATCGCTGAGCATCGCACCCAGCGTGAACATGAAGCGTCCTGCATCGGCACCGTTGATGGCACGATGATCGTAAGACAGCGCCAATGGCAGCATCTTGCGCGGCACGAACTCAGAGCCGTTCCATACCGGCTTGATGTCGGCCCGGGACACCCCCAGAATCGCCACTTCCGGAGCGGAAACGATCGGGGTAAAGCCGGTACCGCCAATACCACCCAAGCTGGAGATGGTAAAGCAGCCGCCCTGCATATCGGCAGGCGTTAGCTTACGCGCCTTCGCCTTGGCTCCGAGCTCCGCAGCTTCAGCAGCCAGCTGGTAGATGCTCTTCTTGTCGACATCCTTGATCACAGGCACCATCAGACCAGCTGGTGTATCCATCGCCACACCGATGTTGATGTACTTCTTGTGGACGATATGTTCACCATCGGCGTGCATCGACACATTGAAGTTCGGGTGCGCTTTCAACGCAGCAGCCGCCGCCTTGAGCAGGAATGGCAACGGCGTAACCTTAACACCGGCCTTTTCGGCATCAGCCTTGATATCCTTACGGAACACCTCAAGCTCGGTGATATCGATATCGTCGAACTGCGTCACGTGCGGAATATTGAGCCAGCAACGACTCATGTTGGCCGCGGTCAGCTTCTTGATTTTGGACATCTTCTCCAGCTCGATCTCGCCGAACTTGGAGAAATCGACCTCTGGAATAGCCGGGATACCCGAACCACCGGTAACCGCAGCAGCAGCCTTCGGCTTGGCGGCCTCGGCCAGCGCTTGCTTAACGTAAGCCTGAACGTCTTCTTTCAGGATCCGTCCCTTAGGACCGGTGCCTTTGACCAGAGCCAGATCGACACCAAACTCACGTGCTACCGAGCGAACCGCAGGGCCGGCATGGATCTGTTTGTTGGACTGCTCCAACGTCTGCGCATCCACTTTAGCGGCAGCGACTGGAGCTTTGGCGGCAGCCGGAGCACTGGCTGCAGGTGCTGCCGCCGGAGCCGCAACAGGAGCAGCAGCAACCGCAACAGCGCCGCCAGCAACTTCCAGCTCAAGGATCAGGTCACCTTCGTTGACCGTATCACCTTCGTTGATCTTGACCGACTTGACCACACCACCCT
>JBFFKD010000431.1:0-2736 GCA_041555595.1 Motiliproteus sp. | reverse complement strand
TGTATACCAATTTCACCACACTGGCCCTAAAAGAGCGTGCTATTATAGGCGGCTTTTTTGGCAGGTCAACGTCAGTTTTGCGCTAAAACGTCGATTTGTATAGTGTTTGGATAAAGTAGCTTGAATATGCGTGTTAAAGATTTCCATTTTGACCTTCCCGATCAGTTGATTGCCCGCCATCCGGCTGAAAAACGTACCGGTAGCCGATTGCTGTGTGTCGATGGCAATAGTGGTGCGATAGTGCATCGAGGATTTGCTGAGTTGCTGGAGCTGGCTCGGCCCGGCGATCTGATGGTCTTCAATGACACTCGGGTGATTCCGGCGCGGATGTTTGGCCAGAAGTCGACCGGCGGTAAGATCGAGATGCTGATCGAGCGGGTGGTCGATAGCCATCATGCGCTGGTGCATATTCGTTCGAGTAAATCGCCTAAGCCGGGTGCGATGCTATTGATGGAGCAGCAGCTTGAGGCCGAGGTGACTGGTCGGCGAGGGGCGTTGTTTGAGGTGCGCTTTAAGGGTGAGCGGACGTTGCTGAGCTGGCTGGACGAGATTGGTCATATGCCGCTGCCGCCCTATATGGACCGGGACGATCACGAATCCGATCGCGAACGCTACCAAACCGTCTATAATCGCGCCCCCGGTGCGGTCGCAGCCCCGACGGCGGGGCTTCATTTTGACGATGAACTGATGCAGGCGCTGCGTGATAAGGGGGTCGATCTGGGCTTTGTGACGTTGCATGTCGGGGCTGGAACTTTTCAACCGGTTAAGGTCGAAACGGTGCTGGAGCATCAGATGCACTCGGAATATATCGAGGTGTCTGAGGTCGTTTGCCAGCAGGTGCGTGATGCCAAGTCTCGGGGTGGGCGAGTCATTGGGATCGGTACCACCAGCGTGCGTTGCTTAGAGAGCGCTGCTAAACATCATCGAGGAGTGTTAGCCCCTTATAGCGGTGAGACCGATATTTTTATCTATCCCGGTTATCAATTCGCGGTGATCGATTGCTTGGTAACCAATTTTCACCTGCCGGAGTCGACCCTGCTGATGCTGGTCAGCGCGTTTGCCGGGCAGGAGCATATCCGTCACGCCTATCAGGTGGCGGTGGAGCAGAAGTACCGATTTTATAGCTATGGCGATGCGATGTTTCTGTCTCGTCAGGGCGCAGAGTAACTGTTGGAGAGTATTTTGAGTCGTAACTGTTTTATGAAGTATGAGTTGCTTAGCACCGATGGTAACGCCCGTCGTGGACGATTGAGTTTTCCGCGTGGTGATGTCGAGACGCCTGCATTTATGCCGGTCGGTACTTACGGTACCGTCAAAGGGATGTTGCCTCGAGATATCGAAGAGACTGGTGCCCATATTATTCTGGGTAACACCTTTCATTTGATGCTGCGGCCAGGGACCGAGGTGGTTCGTGAGCATGGCGATCTGCACGATTTTATTCAGTGGAAAGGGCCGATACTGACCGATTCGGGCGGCTTTCAGGTCTTTAGCCTCGGTGCGATGCGCAAGATTACCGAGCACGGAGTTAAGTTCCAGTCCCCGGTCGACGGTTCCAAGGTTGAGCTGACACCAGAGCGGTCGATGGAGGTTCAGCGCGAGCTGGGCTCGGATATTGTGATGATTTTCGACGAGTGCACGCCGTATCCAGCGACTGAGCAGGAAGCCGCCGAATCGATGCGGTTGTCGCTGCGTTGGGCCAAGCGTTCGAAAGAGGCTCACGGCGACAGTCCGTCGGCGTTGTTCGGGATTGTTCAAGGCGGTATGTACGATGAACTGCGCGATGAGTCGCTGGCCGGGCTGACCGAGATTGGCTTCGATGGTTACGCTATCGGCGGGTTGTCGGTGGGGGAGCCCAAAGACGAGATGATGAAGGTGTTGAACCATGTCACGCCGAAGATGCCAGAAGATCGTCCCCGCTATCTGATGGGGGTTGGCAAACCGGAGGATCTGGTCGAGGGAGTGCGCCGCGGGGTCGATATGTTCGACTGCGTGATGCCGACCCGTAACGCTCGTAACGGCCATCTGTTTGTCTCTGATGGGGTGGTCAAAATTCGCAATGCAACACACCGTCATGACACCCGTCCGCTGGATGCTGAATGTGACTGCTATACCTGCCAGAATTTCAGCCGAGCCTATCTGTACCATCTCGACAAATGCAATGAGATGCTGGGCGCGCAGCTCAATACCATCCATAACCTGCGCTTCTATCAAAACCTGATGAGCGGATTGCGTAGCGCTATTGAACAGGGTAAATTGGGCGACTTTGTGAGCGATTTCTACCGCAAGCGCGGTCTTGACGTTCCTCAGTTGGAACAACAAGGTGATTAACAGCAGGATCGGCAGCCCTCGCTTTCGACTTGAAACACTCTTTAGGAGACTTTAATGAGCTTTTTTATCTCTCCCGCTATGGCTGAAGCCGGTGCGGCTGGTGCAGCGGGTCCGTTTGGCGACCTGTCTGGTTTGATTTTTCTGGTTGGCTTCGCGGCAATCTTTTACTTCATGGTTTGGCGTCCGCAGAGCAAGCGTGCCAAAGACCACAAGGCGCTGGTTGCCGATCTGGGCAAGGGCGACGAGGTAGTAACCAGTGCCGGTCTGCTGGGTAAGGTTACTAAGGTCGACGACGATTACGTAGTACTGAGCGTATCTGACACCGTCGAGCTTAAGTTTCAGAAGATGCACATCCAGGCTGCGCTGCCAAAGGGCACTATTAAGGACATCTAACTGTCCTGCGCTGGT
>JBFFKD010000430.1:0-2736 GCA_041555595.1 Motiliproteus sp. | reverse complement strand
GACATTGACGATATGTGCCTTGATGAGGTGGATGCGGTGCTCCAGAAAGACCTTGCCGACACGGGCCAGCAAGCCGGGACGGTCGGAGGTGGTCAGTTCCATAGTGGTCATCTTGCGCGCAGGGTCGGTACTGAGCACCACGTGCGACGGCATCGCGAATAGTTTTAGTTGGCGGGGGGTGCGGCGTTGAACGATCGCCGAGTAATCAGCCGGATCATCAAGTTCTTCGACCAGAGTGTTTTTGATTTGTAGGATATGTTCGGGGTCTTCGCCGATCGGTTGGTTGTCTTGATCCAGCACGATAAAGGTGTTGTAGCTGAAACCGTCATCGTTGGTGATGATGTCGGCGTCCTGGATGCTTAGGTTGAGCTGGTCGAGCGCGGCGGCGGAAGCGGCGAACAGGCCTTCGTGATCGCGGGTGTAGATAAAGATCTTGGTGCCACCCTCATGCACCCGGCTACTGGTTTCTTTGACCAGCACGAGCGGTTGCTTAGGGTCGTGGTGGCTGAGGATCGCTTCGGTGTGCCAGGCGATATCGGAGGCATCTTCACGCAGGAAATACTCTTCACCCAGCGTCGCCCACATACACTCGGCGCTGTAGTCGCTGATCCCCTGATGGCGTAACAGTTCCAGCGCCTCTTTTTGTACTTGCTCGATCAGATCTTCTTTGTTGATCGGGTTGGTCAGTCCGCGCCGCAATACTTTCTTGGTTTCTTCATACAGCTGGCGCATCAATGACGCACGCCAGTTGTTCCATAACGTATTGTTGGTGGCGCAGATGTCGGCCACGGTGAGGGTGTAGAGGTAGTCCAGATGAGTGGTGTCGCGCACTCGCAGGGCGAAGTCGTGGATCACTTCCGGATCGGAGATGTCCTTGCGTTGGGCGGTCATCGACATCAGCAGGTGGTTACGTACCAGCCAGCTGACCAGATGGGTATCCCACTTACCCAGGTGGTGGCGTTGGCAGAAGTCGATGGCGTCGGCAGCGCCCAGTTCGGAATGATCGCCGCCACGGCCCTTGGCGATATCGTGGTACAGCCCTGCGACATAAAGCAGCGCCACCTTGGGCACTTCGCGAACGATGCGGTTGGCGATCGGAAACATCTCTTTTTGATCGCTATGTCGGAACCGGCGCATGTTGTTGATCACCTTGAGGGTGTGCGCGTCGACGGTATAGATGTGGAACAGATCGTGTTGCATCTGGCCGACGATGTCGCGGAACTCGGGGAGGTAGCGTCCCAGGATGCCGTAGCGAGTCATTCGTCGCAGCTCGGTTGCAACGCCCTCGGGCGAGCGTAGTAGTTCCATAAACAGGGTGGTATTGCGGATGTCGTGGCGAAAATCTTCGTCGATCAACTGTCGGTGCTCGCGCAGCAATCTCATGGTTGAGGCGCGGACGCCTTCTAGCTCGGAATTTTGCGCCAGCAGTACGAACATCTCCATCATCGCAAACGGGGTCTGAATAAACACATCGTCGCGGCTGACTTCGATGTGATTGCTGCGCACTTGAAAGCGATTGTTGAGTGGGCGTACTGGGTTGTCGGCGGGATTCTCGAGTAGAGCCTCTTCAAAATGCTGCAGCAGCATGTCATTGAATTCTGCCAGGTACATGGCGATCCGGTAGTACTTGCCCATGAACTGTTCGACCGCCAGCTGACCATCGATATCTTGGTAGCCGAAGAACTCAGCCAGAGTGCGCTGGTGATCGAATAGCAGTCGATTCTCGCAGCGATCGGTCAGCATGTGCAGCGCGTAGCGCACAGTCCATAGATAAAGCTCGCCTTTGTTTAGTGCTTCTAGCTCGCTGGCGGTGAGAAAACCGTGGTCGACCAATCCATCCAGATAGGTTGCGCCGAAGTGACGTTTGGCAACCCAGCCGACAGTTTGCAGGTCGCGCAGGCCGCCGGGTGAATCCTTGATGTTGGGTTCGAGGTTGTATTCGGTGTCGTTGGTACGGAAGTGGCGTTGGCCTTGTTCGTCGACTTTGGCCTTGTAAAATTGCTGGCTCGACCAGACGCTGTCGGCGGTCACTTCAGCGTACATCGCCAGTCGTAACTCTTCGTCGCCAATCAGAGTGCGTGACTCGATCAGGTTGGTGGCAATGGTGATATCTTTGGCGGCCTCTTCGGCGCATTGGTGTATCGTCCGGACACTGCTGCCGACGTCGAGGCTGATATCCCACAGGAAGGTAAGAAAGCCTTCGATGCTGTCGCGGTACTGCTCGGCGTTGTCTTCGCGAAGCAGCAGCAGCAGGTCGATGTCCGAATGCGGGTGTAGTTCGCCACGCCCGTAGCCGCCAACAGCGACTAGGCTGATGGAGCCGTTGCTGGGCCAGTCATAACGATGCCAGGCACGGTGCAGCAGTTGATCCATCATCCAGGCGCGACCGTAGATCAGTGCCCGTATGTCGTCGCCATCCTTAAAGCGCTGGTTGAGGTTGTCCTGGCCCTGTTTCAGAGCGGTCTTGAATAGCGCTAAGAAGTTATTGGTCTCGGCCATTTGCTGATCGAAGGAGTCGGCATCAAACAGGCGGGTGTCGGCGGCAAAATTGGCAAGCTGGTCAGTCATGATGGCTGGGGTTAGATAGTCCCCTGTTCCTCTGGGCGTAGGGTGAATATTTCGTAACCGTTTTCGGTTACCAGTAGGGTGTGTTCCCATTGTGCTGACGGACGCTTGTCGACAGTCTCAACGGTCCAGCCGTCGCGTTTGTTGAGTTTGGTGTGCCGCTTGCCGGCG
>JBFFKD010000429.1:0-2741 GCA_041555595.1 Motiliproteus sp. | reverse complement strand
GCCCATCAAGTTGCCTATGCGCGACTCTGGGGTCGCATCGGCGAAGTACAGATGCGCTAGAAAATTCATTGCCGCCTCCGATAAACACGTGCCAGCTTAATGCGGACGGCTATTAACGACGTTTTCGCTGCGAACCACTCGCCTGAGACTCGATGCGATTAGCTTGCTGTTTCTTGGTCAGCGGCTTAGCCGAGGATCTTTTGTTAACCTTGCTCTTGGCTAACTTGTTAGCCGTTCCTTTAACCGCCCCCTTAGTCGACTTTTTCGTCGGCGGGCGATCATCGGCATGACCCTGTGCTGCCGCATTATTACGCCGCCTGTCGTGCGGATTATTCCCCAGTGCTTTTTTGATTCCACCGTTATTGCGTGCTGAATGTCGAACCGGTATCCGCCCTTCAGCAGGAACCAGCGACTGAGGACTGCGACCAATCAGATCCGAGCGACCGAGACGGCGGAGAGTTTCACGGATCAACGGCCAGTTATCTGGATCGTGGTAACGCAATAACGCTTTGTGTAAGCGGCGTTGCCGAGTACCTTTGGGGATCGGAATATCACCATCGCGGCGCGAAATTTTCTTCAACGGGTTGCGACCACTATGGTACATGGTGGTCGCGTTGCACATCGGTGATGGAATGAAGTTTTGCACCTGATCTAGCTTCAGATCATTGCTCTTGAGCCACAGCGCTAGGTTAAGCATATCCTCATCTTCGGTACCCGGATGGGCCGAGATAAAGTAAGGGATCAGATATTGTTGCTTACCGGCCTCGCGGGAAAACTGCTCGAACATCTTCTTAAACCGGTAATAACTCCCCATGCCCGGCTTCATCATCAACGACAGTGGCCCCTCTTCGGTGTGCTCGGGAGCGATCTTGAGGTAGCCACCGACATGGTGAGTGACCAATTCACGCAGGTATTCTGGGTCTTCCACCGCCAAGTCATAACGCAAGCCCGAGGCGATTAAAATCCTTTTCACCCCGGTGATTTTGCGTGCTTTACGGTATAGCTGGGTCAGGTGTCTATGATCGGTCTTGAGATTCTTGCAGATCCCTGGATGAACGCACGACAAGCGCCGACACGAAGCTTCGATCTTAGGATCATCGCAGTGGAGCCGGTACATGTTAGCGGTCGGCCCACCCAGGTCGGAGATGGTACCGGTAAAACCGGGGGTCTTGTCGCGGATCTGCTCCACTTCATTGAGGATCGACTGCTCTGAACGATTCTGAATGATCCTCCCTTCATGCTCGGTGATCGAACAGAAACTACAACCGCCGAAACAGCCACGCATGATATTGACCGAAAACCGAATCATCTCGTAGGCCGGAATCTTGGCATCGCCGTAACGCGGGTGTGGCAGACGGGTATAGGGAAGATCGAACACCGCATCCAGCTCGGGCGTCTGCAACGGAATCGGCGGTGGGTTGACCCACAGCTCACGATTACCATGCCGTTGCACCAGCACCCGCGCATTGCCAGGATTCGTTTCCAGGTGCATCACCCGCGAGGCGTGGGCATACATCACCGGCTCGGCGTTAACCTGTTCATAGGAAGGCAGCCGGATATAGGTGCGTTCCCGACGGGCTTTAGTATCGATCAGTCGTAACGGCTGCGGCGTCACTTCGGTGACTCCTGCCTCATCCGCAGCCGAAGATACGCAATCGCTCTGTTCTTGGTAGGGGCTGATTGGCGGTGTGACCTTACCCGGCTTATCAATATCGCTAGAGTCGATTGACGCCCAGCCCTCGGGCAGGGTCGAACGCATCACCGCAGTACCACGAATATCGGTCAGTTCGGTCACCGGTTCACCGGCATCGAGCCGCTTAGCGACCTCCAGTAACGCCCGTTCGGCGTTCCCATACAGTAAGATATCGCCTTTCGCATCCTGGATAACCGAACGCCGAACTTTGTCCGACCAGTAATCGTAATGGGCGATACGACGCAAACTAGCCTCGATCCCACCCAGTACCAACGGCACCCCTTTGAAAGCCTCTCGACAGCGCTGCGAATAGGCTACGACAGCGCGATCGGGCCGTTTACCGCCTTCACCACCCGCGGTATAGGCATCATCGTGACGCAACCTTCGCTCGGCGGTATAGCGATTGATCATCGAGTCCATATTGCCGGCTGTCACACCAAAAAACAGTCGAGGCCGACCCAGCTGCATAAAGTCGTTTTTACTGGTCCAGTCAGGCTGCGAGATAATTCCGACCCGATAGCCGGCCCTCTCTAACACCCGACCGATCACCGCCATACCAAAGCTGGGGTGATCGACATAAGCATCGCCAGTCACCAGCACCACATCGCACTGATCCCAACCGAGCTGCTCCATCTCCTGCCGCGACATCGGCAGCACAGGCGCATGAGTCGGTGGTTGTTTAGGATAATCAGCAAGTAAGCGGGGGGCGGTCATCATGATAGGGGGACGTCTTAAAAATGAGCAGCAATTATAACTGAATTAATTACCCGACACATCCACTTGGTTAATGGCTATGTTCTCCCTACCCAGTCTTAATATCCTCGATATCTTGATGGCAACAAACAAATAGCTAGGTGTTCGATCAAATTACCAATCGACAACTGTTTTAAGCTCGGCTAGTGAGCCGCCCACAGAGGCGCAACATTTTTTAACCGTTGATCCAGGTAACTAATCAAACAATAAACTTCCCTCGTAGCTATATTAATGACAAGGATCACAAGATTGTGGTTGCACCTAACCAGCCCCCCTTCTAAAGTAGCATCATCTT
>JBFFKD010000428.1:0-2755 GCA_041555595.1 Motiliproteus sp. | reverse complement strand
CTGTTCGTTAACCAACCCCTGTTCGCCCCAGCGCGCCACGGGGCGCTGCTCGCGCACCTTGACCTGTAACCGATCGGGCCAGCTGCGACGGATCGCTACCTCATTGACCCAAGGCTGCCGCTCAAGCAACTGTTTGAACTCAATCAGATCCTGCCCAACATAGCTGCGAGTTACCGGATCACTCTGCTCGGCAGTGGCCGAATCTGAACCAGAATCTAAACCTTCGCCGGAGCCATTCATGACCAGATAGCGCCACAACTGCTGCTGTAGCTCGCCAGCATCGAGTTGCTGTAACTCGCCACTTACCTCGATCTGCCCCAACGGTCGCGCTAGCCACTGCTGGCTCGATTGCCATAGCCACACCAAAATCAGCAGCCACAGCGGTAACTGCAACCACAGCCATAACCGATAGGGATCACGGACACGCTGCCATACCGCCAACCCCAGCTGTTGAAAGCTGGCCGATAGCGTTATCGCAATAGGCGCGATCGCGATACTCATTAGTCAGCCGTTTCCAAAATTTTAACCACCAGTTGCTCGAAACTAAGCCCCGCCTGTCGTGCGGACATCGGCACTAAGCTGTGATCGGTCATGCCCGGTACTGTATTGACCTCCAACAGCCAAAACTGACCATCGTGGTCCTGCATCAGATCGACCCGACCCCAGCCGCTGCACCCCACTGCCTCGAACGCCCGCTCGGACAGTTGGCGTAACTCGGCATCCTTATCGGCGTCGAGCCCGGTATCGAAGTGATAATGCGTATCGCCAGCCAGATACTTGGCGTCGTAATCATAAAACTGGTGCGGGGTTTCCAACCGAATCACTGGCTGTGCCTTACCGTCGATGATGGTAACGGTAAATTCAGCACCCTCGATCAATCGCTCGGCAAACACACAACGGTCGAGCTGACGAGCCTTTCGGTACGAATCAGCCAACTGTTCAACGGTGTCGGCGCGGGTAATACCGATACTCGAGCCCTCGTGATCAGGCTTGACCATCGCCGGCAGCGGCAACTGCTGAGCCAGCACTTCCCAGTCGGAGCTATCATCAAGCATCAGATGATTAGGGGTCGGTAGCCCCAAACTCAGCCATAGCTGTTTACAGCGTACCTTGTCCATCCCTAACGCTGACGCCATCACACCGCTGCCGGTGTATGGCTTGCCCAGAATCTGCAAAGCTCCCTGAATGGTGCCGTCTTCGCCTTCGGGTCCATGCAGAGCGATAAAAGCCCGATCGAACGGCTGCGCCTGCAACTGCTGCATCGGCTGTTCAGTACCCTGCTCACCGTACAGATCAATACCGAAAGCATCGACACCGGCTTCCAGCAAGCCACGTAATACCGCAGCACCACTATTGAGTGATACCGGACGTTCCGATGAGCGACCGCCAAACAACACCGCAACCCGACCAAAGCTTTCCGGGCTGCGCAAACTGGGACTTACCGAACTCATGCCTTGCTCTCCTGTGAACTCTCCTCAGCCGATAATGGCTGCAACTGTCGCTGGGCCAGATCCATAGAGACCATACCAACGTCACCGGCGCCCTGAGTTAAGAACAGATCACCGGGACGCAGCAGGTTCTGCAGCAACTTGCCGACATCCTCACCACGTTCAACAAATATGGGGTCAACCTGTCCGCGCTGACGGATACTGCGGCACAAGCTGCGGCCATCAGCGCCGGCGATCGGCTCCTCACCGGCCGGATAGATATCCATCAACAGCAACACATCGGCCTCCGATAACACATGCACAAAATCTTCGTACAGATCGCGGGTACGGCTGTAACGGTGCGGCTGATACATCATCACCAACCGTTTATCTGGCCAGCCCTTACGAATCGCATCGACGGTGACCGCCACCTCGCTGGGATGGTGACCGTAATCATCAACCATCATCACCTGGCCGGTCTCACCGCTATCCGGGTCGGTGACATCGAAATCACCCTGGATTTGGAATCGACGCCCCACCCCTTCGAACTGACCGAGTCCCTGCTGGATCGCATCGCCGCTGATCCCCTCGTCAGAGGCCACTGCGATAGTCGCCAACGCATTCAACACATTGTGCAGACCCGGCATGTTAAGACTGATCTGCAATGGCGACTGGCCTTCAGGACGTAGCACGGTAAAACGGGTCACCATGCCACGCTGTTCGATATCGATGGCGCGATAGTCGGCGTCTTCGTTGAAACCGTAAGTCAGTATTGGCCGGCTAATCTCGGGCAGAATGTCACGAATCACCGCATCGTCGGTGCACAACACAGCCAGACCGTAAAACGGCAGGTTGTGCAAAAATTCGATGAAGGTTTTCTTCAGTTGGTTGAAGTCGCCACCGTAGGTGTCCATATGGTCGGCTTCAATATTGGTCACGATCGACACCATCGGCTGCAGGTGCAGGAATGACGCATCACTCTCATCAGCCTCAGCCACCAGGTAGCGACTCTCACCCATCCTGGCATTGGTACCCGCACTGGTCAGCTTACCACCGATGACAAACGTCGGATCGAGACCGGCCTGTGCCAGCACCGATGCCATCAGGCTGGTTGTGGTGGTTTTGCCGTGGGTACCGGCTACCGCTATACCGTGACGGTAGCGCATCAGCTCGGCTAACATCTCGGCCCGGCGTACCACTGGAATCCGCTGGGCGCGGGCAGCGATCAGCTCGGGATTGTCTTCACCCACCGCACTGGATACCACCAGCGCGTCGATCGCGTCAATATTGCTTTCCCGATGGCCGATATGAATCTGGGCACCGAGCTG
>JBFFKD010000427.1:0-2759 GCA_041555595.1 Motiliproteus sp. | reverse complement strand
CGTGGCCTACCAGGGGCAGGTGATCGGCATGGGGGCCGGGATCGTGCTGCAGTGGTTAAACCAACGAGGCGTGCTGACCGATGTGGTGGATATCGATCCGGCGGTGTTTGATTTCGCCGAGCGCTACTTTGGCGTGCAGGTGTCTGGACAGAAAGTGGTTCAGGACGCCCGCTATTTTCTGCAGAGTAGTCGTGAGCGCTATGACTTAGTGGTGCTCGATGTATTTAACGGTGATACCACCCCAGGCCACTTGTTGAGCTTGGAAGCGCTGCAGTTGGTGAAGCAGCGGCTGAGCGATCAGGGGATCTTGTCGGTCAATCTGGTCGGTAACCTGCAAGGTAATACCTATATGACCGCGTCGGTGGTCAAGACCTTTGAACAGGTGTTTGATCAGGTTCAGCTATATCCCACAGTCGATCTGGATCAAAGTGGGGGTAACTTGGCGTTAATCGCGTTTCAGGGTGAGGCACGCCAACCCGATCTGACTCGTTTGGTGGCATCGGATGTTAACCGTTTTGCCCGACAGGAAGTGCTGGCGCATATCAATCGGCCGTTTAGCTTTCCTGCTGACACCCCGGCGATTGTGTTGACCGATGATTACAACCCGATTGATGTGTTCGATGCATCGACCCGTGAAGGGGTACGGCATGGTATTTTGAAAACAACGCATTGGGATATTCTCGGTTACTCGGGGTGAAGATCATTTTAACCGATTAAAAAAACAATCAGGATTTGACTCAATCGGCTACGGGTTATACATTTGGTGGCGTTAATAACATCAAGAGAAGGGCTGACGTCCTCGCCAACCTGCCAATCCTGGGCAAGGTGGTTACCGTAGCTAGATGAATAGCTACGGTGATGTGGTCGAAACCGACAACCCAACAGGTGTCCCGGTACTTTCTTCCTCGCTTTAATACGTCAGCTCTCAGTTACTGAGAGCACAAGTTATGAACCGTTCTGTATTGACCCAAGTGTATGCCGATCCACTGTCGGATCTGCAGCCACCACCTTCGCGCCATCTGATCCATCAAAGCGGTTGTCCGCTCTATGTCTGGTGGGCTGTCGGTAAACGCCGTAACGCCGACGGTGAGCGTTGGCATTGCTGGTTCGTCTACCTTGAATACCGTCAGGCTGATGGCCGTAGTGGTTATCGCCAGTTGCAGCTGCCGCTATCGGACAGCTGTGATCCGAGCCTCTGGCAGCGGTTGAGCCAGTTGGATTTAACTGAGGCTTGTGATGCTGCCAGCCGGGCTAATCTGATCGGGCGTGGCTAGCCAGGTGATGGTTTGGTGCAGCCACAGGCGGCTGCGTACCGCGCAGATCACAATTACCAGGGACGCGGTTGTTGGCGCAAACGGTCTGCGTTATAAATGACATTCATTAGACTAAAGTCCAGTCTTTGCTCTGGGTATTAGCCCTTATCCGGTGGTACTCTTGTTCGTTCACTGTAACGAAAATAATCTAATTTTCGTAGGGAGTCGCAGTGAGTAATAGGCAAATCGTAGTTTTGAGCGACGTTTGTACAGTAGTCGATGCCGTCAGTGGTAGCCCTCTCAGGCTGCGTTTTTATGACCGGGCTGCCATCGTCGCAACAAGAAGCTGATCTTTAGTTGATCTAATAAGGAATATTACATGGCAAATCGTGATGTCTACGTTCTGAGTGCGGTTCGTTCCGCGATTGGTGGTTTTGGTGGTTCGCTGAGCAGCCTGGAGCCAGCAGAACTTGCCGGCATGGTGATGAAAGAGTCGGTTAATCGCTCTGGTGTGGATCCTCAGAAAATAAATTATGTGACTGTCGGTAACTGTATCCCGACCGAATCTCGTTACGCTTACGTGGCCCGCGTAGCCTCTATTCAAGCTGGACTGCCGATGGATTCTGTCGCTATGGCAGTCAACCGTCTATGTAGTTCGGGTTTGCAGGGGGTTGTCTCGACCGCGCAGGCGATCATGCTTGGTGACTGTGACTACGGTGTCGGTGGTGGTGTTGAAGTGATGTCACGTGGCACTTATTTTGCGCCTGCCATGCGTTCAGGTGCACGGATGGGTGATACCGGCATGGTTGACTCCATGGTTGCGGTTTTGACCGATCCCTTTGGTGTGGGTCATATGGGTATCACGGCAGAGAATCTGGCTGAAAAGTGGCAGCTGACGCGCGAAGATCAGGATGCGTTTGCGCTTGAGTCGCAGCGCCGTGCAGCCGTCGCCATCGAGGAAGGTCGCTTTAAGTCACAGATCGTGCCGATCACCTTGAAGAGCCGCAGGGGCGATACTGTCTTCGATACCGATGAGCACGGTAAGCCTGGCACCACCATGGAGAGCCTGGCCAAGATGCGCCCGGCCTTCAAGAAGGATGGTACCGTCACTGCCGGTAACGCGTCGGGAATCAACGATGGTGCCGCGATGCTGGTACTGGGTGGTGCGGATGCTGCCGAGCGCGATGGCTACAAGCCGATGGCGCGTCTGGTTTCTTATGCGGTCGCGGGTGTACCTAATCACATCATGGGCGAAGGTCCGGTTCCAGCCACCAAGCTGGCCCTGGCGCGAGCCGGTCTTACTCTTGACCAGATGGATGTGATCGAGTCGAACGAAGCCTTTGCCGCACAGGCTCTGGCAGTCGCCAAAGGCCTTGGCCTGGATATGGCCAAGACCAACCCTAACGGTGGTGCTATCGCACTTGGCCACCCAGTGGGTTGTTCGGGGGCCTTTATCGCCACTAAGGCGCTATATGAACTCGAGCGTACCAACGGTCGTTACGCGCT
>JBFFKD010000426.1:0-2769 GCA_041555595.1 Motiliproteus sp. | reverse complement strand
TGGAAAATTGGATGAAGCAGCGGATGGGAATACAAGGGATCTACCGTTCGCTTAAAGCGCGAGCGCCGGAGCTGGTCGAGCAATTACCGCAGATGCCACAGTTATTGGCTGACGCGCTGCAGCAGCTTAAGCAACTCGATCAACTGCAGCAGCGTGATATCAACAATCGGCAGGCTGCGCGCGATGCTGCCAATGGTCGATGGCAGTTAAGCTGGAGCCGCCTCGGTGGTGTTGCGGCGCTATTGGCGGCGGTTTGGAGTGCTGGCTGGGTGCCGCAGGATCTGGTGCAGCAACTGTCACCGCAGAGCGGACTGTTGGCTGCGTTGGGCGTAGTATTGCTATGTACGGGACGTAGAGGTTAATCGATGTCACAGCTTGTTACACAAGCATGGTTGGATGAAGTTCAATGGACTGCTGATGGTCTAGTGCCGGCTATTGCTCAGGATTTTCAGAGTGGCAAGATTTTGATGATGGCCTGGATGAATAGAGAGGCATTGGCACTGACGGTGAAAGAGCAGCGGGCGATCTATTGGTCCCGTTCGCGTGGTAAATTGTGGCGTAAAGGTGAAGAATCAGGGCATGTACAAACCCTGCATGACATTCGTCTTGATTGTGATAGTGATGTGATATTGCTGCAAGTTGAGCAGCTCGGTGGCATCGCTTGCCATACCGGACGGCAGCACTGCTTTTATAAAACCCTTAGTGATGGTCAGTGGCAGGCAGTTGAGCCGGTGATTAAAGACCCAGATTCGATTTACGATAAAACAAGCCGTGTAGCTGCGGACGAGGCATGCGATGAGTAATGATGTGTTAACCGCGCTGGCCAATGTGCTCGAGCAGCGCAAGCAGGCGGCCCCCGATAGTTCCTATGTTGCCAGCTTGTATGCCAAAGGATTGAATAAAATTCTCGAGAAAGTCGGTGAAGAAGCGACAGAAACCATTTTGGCAGCCAAGGACGCGCAACTCAGTGGTGAAACCCAAGAGATAATAGGTGAAACCGCTGATCTGTGGTTTCATAGCCTGATTATGTTGTCTCAGCTGGGCTTAGGGCCTGACGATGTATTAGCTGAGCTTGATCGACGTTTTGGCTTGTCTGGATTGGAAGAGAAAGCTTCCAGAGAATCGTAGAGTTTAATGGTCCTTGTCATGAATCAAGGATGGCTGATTTGGCACTTTGATAAAGTGCTGCAAGAAATTGATTGAATAGCGGTAACAAAAACAACTAGCAGGAGAACGAAATGGGTTTTGGTGGGATCAGTATCTGGCAATTGGTCATTATCTTGGTCATCGTGGTGCTTCTATTTGGTACTAAAAAGTTCCGCAATATCGGCGGAGATCTCGGTAATGCTGTCAAAGGCTTCAAGAAAGCGATGAACGAAGACGAAGAGAAGAAGCAGATTAGTAAAGACGATGCCGACTTTGTTGATAGCAGTGCTGACAATACAGCAAGCAAAGCAGAAGCCGAGCCTGAGAAAACACAGGAGAAGTAATCCTGCCCTGGTAGTAGACCCTCTATGTTTGATATTGGTTTTACCGAAATCCTGATCGTCGGCGTAGTTGCGTTGATTGTATTGGGCCCTGAACGACTTCCTTCCGCATTGCGAACGGCCGGCCTTTGGATTGGCCGTATTAAGCGTGCCGTCGGCAGCGTGCAGAAAGAGATCAGTGAAGAGCTGCGAGTCGAAGAGATGCGTCAAGCCGCTAAGCAGCAACAAGAGCGGCTGGAGCAAAATGTTGAATCGTTGAAGAAGCCGTTTCACGAATCCTTACGTGAAGAGATGTTGGCGCCGTCGACGAAAGCTGAGACGCAGACCACAGCTGATCCTTCATCTGATTCAGCATCCCCTAATAAGTCGCCAGCTGCTGAGTAACCTATGACCGATCCGCAAATGCCTGCTGACGAAGACGCTGCTGTTCAACCCCTGATTACTCATTTGGTCGAGCTTCGTGATCGATTGCTGCGTAGTCTGCTAATCGTACTGTTGCTGTTCTTACCGTTGTTTTATTTCGCCAACGATCTGTATATCTACCTGTCGGCTCCATTGACCGCGCTGTTGCCAGAAGGCACCAGTATGATCGCCACTGACGTGACGTCGCCTTTTTTTGCTCCGTTTAAGTTAACCCTAGTTCTGGCTATTTTTGCTGCGATCCCCTTTATCTTGCACCAAGTCTGGAGTTTTATCGCTCCAGGGCTCTATCAGCATGAAAAAAAGGTCGCCATGCCGCTGCTGTTTTCCAGCATCATGCTGTTTTATACCGGCATAGCGTTCGCCTATTTTGTTGTCTTTCCGTTGATCTTCGGGTTTTTTACCAGTACCGGTCCTGAAAATGTCACGATGATGACCGACATCAGTAGCTACCTTAATTTTGTATTAAAACTGTTCTTTGCCTTCGGTATTGTTTTTGAAATCCCCATCGCGACCCTGTTGTTGTTGATGAGTGGAGCGACAACTGTCGAGAGCCTGAAAGAGAAGCGGGCGTATATCATCGTCTGTTGTTTTGTTGTTGGTATGCTGCTGACTCCTCCTGATGTTATTTCTCAAACACTCTTAGCGATGCCTATGTGGTTGTTATTTGAACTGGGGATATTGCTTGGAAAACTTTTTGTAAAAAAAGTCGATCAGCATTGATGCTCTTGTTGCTTGGCTTTATGTCATTAAGCGACAAAGGAATAACGACTTATAACAGTGCCGTTATTACGACACAGGCCCTATCGGGAGTGAGCTAAAGATCTTTGATCTTTTAGATGCTTCGTTCGGGTATCAAAGG
>JBFFKD010000425.1:0-2774 GCA_041555595.1 Motiliproteus sp. | reverse complement strand
TCATGATGTATTGTGGCGGTAGCATCGAAGGATTGGTAGCATTCACGGCGCAGTGAAAGTCGGTTTCATCGACGGACAACTCATACAGGGCCTTTCGTAAGGTGCCGGCGAGATCACTGCTTCGAGAGAAAGATTAACCCGGTAGTTGTCCACGCCAGTACCGAGCGGCATCGGCATCGATCAACAGTTCTAATTCACCATTTTGATATGCATCGGCCAATCGGTTGATCGCCACCCCATGCCCCTGCGCAGCTGCGCGGAGGTAATAGTCAATCGCTTTGCTAGGGTCGGTTGCGAAGTAATCTTCAAATCCCTGTTCGTACACCCGCCCCATCTGGAAGCAGGCCTTGCTATCGCCCATCTCGGCTGCGCGTTCAAGGTAGATTGCGCCTTGAATCTTACTCTTGGTGCTGTCACCGCGCAGGCAGAGTAGATGGCCATATACCGACAGCGCCTGCCGATGCCCTGAATCGGCTGCCAGCCGAAAACAACTCATCATCCAGCGATGCTTACGGGCAGATCGATTGAGCAGTTTTGATCGAAATGCGCGATGGGTCACCCAGAACAGCGGGGGCGATAGCAATTTTAATATTGCGCGCGCGAGCACTTAACTGCCGCCTTTGAGCAGGTCTTTCAAGTTGGCAAACGGCTGACTGGTCGCCGCTTGTTTGACATCACCACCGGCGACTGTGGTGCTGTGCTCGGCCGTATCGACGTAACGGCTATGTTCATTGTCATGGCAGTACAGGCACAACAGCTCCCAGTTGCTGCCGTCTGGCGGATTGTTATCGTGATTATGATCACGGTGATGGACGGTTAGCTCGGTCAAGTTTGCGCGGTTGAATTCACGGGCACAACGACCGCAGACCCAAGGGTACATCTTCAGCGATTTTTCCCGGTAACCCGCTTCACGCTGGACCTGACTCTGCTTCGATTGATTGACAATCTGTTGTAGTTTATCGCTGTTGGGCCCTGTACGGCTGACTGACATGATCACTCCTTATACTGTACCAATCGGCGCTGACGACACACGCCCTGTCATAATGCTATTTGACCATAAAAAACTTAAGCTGCACGTTGCCCGATTTATAGCTGCCTGACAACAACCATCGGCATCATTGGTCACATTGAGAGGCTCTACGTTGGATTCGATCAGTCAATTCGCCCTGGGGGCCGCCATCGGCAGCGCTGTTCTGGGCCATAAAGTGGGCTTTCGGGCAGCCCTGGTCGGCGGCGTAGTGGCTACCCTGCCCGATCTGGACATATTGATCCCGATGGGCGGCCCCGTAGCCGACTTCACCTATCACCGCAGCTTCAGTCATTCGTTGCTGGTGTTAACCGCAATCTCACCTTTATTAGCCTGGATGATCCGTAAACTGTTGCTACGTCGCCAACCCGAGCTAGCGGCACACCGGCACGGCTGGCTGTGGCTGGTGTTTTTAGCGTTATTCACCCACCCGCTACTCGATTCGTTCACGATCTATGGCACTCAGCTGCTGTGGCCGCTGGATACTACCCCGGTGGGACTGGGTAGTATCTTTATCATCGACCCGCTTTATACCCTACCGTTGCTGATCGGTGTGATCGGATTTCTATGGCTGCACCACAACCGCCCTGTGGGGCTACGTTTAAATGCCGCCGGGCTGGTTCTGAGCAGCGCTTACCTGTGCTGGAGTGCGATCGCGCAACAGTCGGTCGAACAAACGGCCCAACGAAGCCTGACGGCTGAAGCACGACCGTACCGACAAATGCTGGTACAACCCGCTCCGTTCAATACCCTGCTGTGGCGGGTGCTGGTGATCACCGAGGACGGCTATCGCGAGGGGTTCTATTCGCTACTGGATTCCAATCCTCGGATCGCCCTGCTCGACTACCCCAGCGATCGCAGTTTGTTGCGCGGGTTAGAGCAACACTGGCCGATTGAACGACTGCAATGGTTCAGCAAAGGATTTTACAGCGTTGCCGAGATCGACAATGCGCTCTTGATCAGCGATCTTCGGATGGGAGTTGAACCGAGTTACGTGTTCCGTTTCAAGGTCGCTGAACGGATCGGATCGCAGCTGCACCCCGCCACTGATCGATTGATACAGGCACCGAATGATCTACATCGATTAGCAGCGATGTGGACGCGGATCTGGCATCAACCGGCTGCCAACCAAAAGCCGGGGTTCTGATCAGCCTTTTACTCTTAAGCGATCACACTTAGCTTGTACCGACGCTCACGCCGAACGCTTAGTGACCACCAGCGCCACACCAGCCACCGTCAGCAATCCGCCGACCATCGCCAACGCACCAAAACGCTCATCAAACAGCAGATAGGCCTCTAGTGCAGTCACTGGCGGTACTAGGTAGAACAGACTTGCCACCTGCGATACCGCACCCAACCGGATCAGCTGCATCAGCAACAAGATGGCTCCGATTGATAACCCCAGTACCAGCCACCCCATCGCCAGCAATAGCTGGATATCCCACTCCACTTGGCGGGTTTCAAACATCAAGGCACCGATACCGAAGAACAGCGCGGCGGCAAAGTATTGAGCTATGGTGCCCGGTATCAGCTCAACGCCCTGACAAAAGCGCTTTTGATAAACAGTGCCGAGTGAAATCCCCAGCAGTGCAATCAACGCCCAGCCCAAGGTCCACAGCGGGAAAGGGGTGCCGAGCTCTGAACCGGCCATCTTCTCGACCAGCACCATCTGCTGATGGGCCTGCTCGAGCTCGCGGGTCTTGGCTCGGACGCGGTCGGCCAGCTCCCGGTTCCAGCCCTCCAGCTC
>JBFFKD010000424.1:0-2776 GCA_041555595.1 Motiliproteus sp. | reverse complement strand
GCTTTACTCATTGGGGCTTATCTCCGGAGGATAATACAAGGTGCGGACGTTTCGTCGGTACGAGACCTTGAGGACGCCAGATCATCATAAATACCATCAGTAGACCGAACATCAGCATCCGGTACTCTTGGAACTCACGTGCCAGTTCCGGTAGTACGGTCAGGATGATCGCGGCCAAAATAACCCCGACCTGAGAGCCCATCCCGCCGAGCACAACGATGGCAAGGATGATCGCTGATTCGATAAACACGAATGATTCAGGACTGATAAAGCCCTGGCGAGCGGAGAAGAAGCAGCCGGCAAAACCGGCAAAGCTAGCGCCGATGGTGAACGCGGTCAGTTTAACCACGGTCGGGTTGAGCCCCAGTGAACGGCAAGCGATCTCGTCTTCACGCAGGGCTTCCCAGGCGCGACCAATCGGCATCCGGGTCAGGCGGTTGATCACATATACAGTGATCAATACCAGGATTACCGCCAGTAGATACAAGAAGATAACCTTGTGACTGGGGTCGTAGGCGATATTGAAGTACTCGTGGAAGGGTACGTTGCCTTCGCCCTTGGCGCGACGGGTAAACTCCAGGCCGAACAGGTCGGGTTTTGGGATCCGGCTGATACCGTTCGGGCCACCGGTGACGTTAGTCCAGTTCAGCAGCAGGATACGGATGATCTCGCCAAACCCCAAGGTTACGATCGCCAGGTAATCACCGCGCAATCGTAAGACAGGGAAGCCGAGCAGGAAGCCAAACGTGGCTGCAAGCAGGCCGCACAGTGGTAGGGCAACCCAGAACGAGACGTCGTAGTACAGCGACAGCAGCGCGTAGGTGTAGGCACCGACCGCGTAGAAGGCGACATAACCCAGATCGAGCAGACCTGCCAGGCCGACTACGATGTTCAGACCCAGGCCTAGCATGATGTAGATCAGCGCCAGCGTGGCCAGATCGACTGCGCCTCGTGAACCGTAGAACGGCCAGATCAGCGCAGCGGCGATGATAAAGCAGATCGCCAGGGTCTTGAGCCGATCGCCCTTCTTGCCTTCGGGCAGTACCGATGCGATCGACGGCAGCTCGGGTAGCTTGATCAGGCCGCTGAACTTGTCACGAAACAGCTGGAACAGGAACACCGCCAGCGTGGCGCCGGCGATCGAGTACCAGGTGAACTCGCTGGACGAGTGCAGGGTCAGGTTAATGCCTTCAGTCTTGAGCTGAATACCCAGCATCATGCTGGTCAGGATCAGGGTGACGACGGCGGCGAATAGTGCGGGGTAGAGGGGTCGGTTCATCAGATTTTCTCCACCTCAGGCTTGCCCAGCAGTCCACTGGGACGGAATAACAACACCAAGATCAATAGACCAAAGGCGACAACGTCTTTGTATTCGCTGCTGAAGTAAGCCGAGGTCATCGCCTCGGTAGTGCCCAGCAGGATACCGCCAAGCATGGCGCCAGGAATCGATCCGATGCCGCCAAGTACGGCTGCAGTGAACGCTTTAAGACCGGCGATAAAGCCGATATAGGGATTAACCACGCCGTAGTACATGCCCAATAGCAAACCGGCAACAGCGGCGAGTGCAGCACCCACCACGAAGGTCAGGGCGATGATGTTATTGGTGTTGATCCCCAGCAGGTTGGTCATGCCCAGATCCTGCGAGCAGGAGCGACAGGCGCGGCCCCATTTCGATTTGGAGATGAACAGCGTCAGCGCACCCATGGTCAGTAGCGTGACGATGAAGATAATTACCTGCATATACGACAGGGTGGCTTCGAACGTATCAGCGCCGCCAAATGTCCAGCCACCGGATATCAGGCTTGGCATGGCGATGTCGCGTGAGCCTTGCGCCAGACGGACGAAGTTCTGTAGGAATATCGACATGCCGATCGCTGAGATCAGTGCCAATAATCGAGGCTGGCCACGCAGAGGGCGATAGGCTACCCGCTCGATAGCAAAGCCATAGGTGGCGGCGACCATCATGCTAACCAGCAAGGCGGCCATAAAGATGAATGGCAAACTTTCCAGTCCCAAGAAAGTCAGGCCAGCGATAACGATAAAGGCAACGTAGGTGCCGATCATGTAAACCTCGCCGTGGGCGAAGTTGATCATTCCGACGATGCCGTAAACCATGGTGTAACCGATCGCGATCAATGCGTAGGTACTACCGATGGTCAGTCCGTTCAGCAGCTGCTGGACGAAATAGAGAACTTGTTCTTCCATAGGACTTGTGACCCTTTAATAAAAAAAACACCCTCTTCTTGTGAAAGAGGGTGTCTCGATTGGAGCATTTAGCTGTTACTTAACGGCGGTCTTGCTACCGTCTTTATGCCAGTTGTATACCACGAACTGGAACTTTTTCAGGTCACCCTTGGCGTCAAACGCCAGGTCACCCGTCGGTGTGGCAAAAGAGTTGGCGCGCATGTGCTCGGCCATCTTCATGGTGTCAACGCTGCCAACAGCCTTGATTGAGTCAGCCATGATCTGGATCGCTGAGTACGATGGGAATACGAATGCACCGCTTGGATCTTCGTTGTTGGCCTTGAATGCCGCAACCAGAGCCGCGTTCTTCGGATCTTTTTCGAAGCTGTCCGGCAAAGTTACTAGCAAACCTTCTGACGCTGCACCGGCGATTGCAGTGATGTCTGGGTTGCCGACACCTTCTGGGCCCATGAACTTGGCGTTAAAGCCTTTTTCGCTAGACTGACGCAGGATCAGACCCAGCTCTGGGTGGTAGCCACCGTAGTAAACGAAGTCGACGTTCTCTTTCTTCAGTTTGCCGATCAGGGCAGAG
>JBFFKD010000423.1:0-2779 GCA_041555595.1 Motiliproteus sp. | reverse complement strand
GCCAGCCGTAGAATCTGTACCACTTCACCGACCTGTTCGACCCGTACCACGATCTGTGGAATCAGCCGGTAAAAACTGGCGTCGGTGCCATAGGCCAGGGTTCGTAGCGGATCGCTGATCAGTCGTGAGCTGGGTATAAACTGCGCCAGCTGGTCATGGAAGTTTTGGTAGTTGGTGTTCATGTGACGGTCCTGCCGCGTGCTAACTGATCTTGACGGTAATTAAAAACCGATGGTTCAACACTGAGGGTTTAATACCGAGGGTATGGAAGCGCACCAGATGCCATCAGGGGCGTATCTGGTGCACTTGACTTAAAGGCTAATGAGTCACGTTAGCCGTAAGCCACCGCCGGTAGCCAGACCACGATCTGCGGCCACATCACCAGCGCCACCAGCGCGATCAGCTGCAGGATGATGAACGGGATCACCCCTTTGTAGATATCCGATAGCTTGACCTCGGGCGGACAGACCCCTTTGAGATAGAACAGTGCAAAACCCACCGGCGGGGTCAGGAACGACGTCTGTAACGCCATCGCCACCAGCATCACGAACCACACCAGCTCGGGGTTATCGACCACACCGTGACCATCAATATCAAAGCCCAGCGCGCTGATAACCGGTGCCAGCAGCGGCAGGATGATCAGAGTGATCTCGATCCAGTCGAGGAAGAACCCGAGCAGGAAGATCACGAACAGGATGAACGCCACGATACCGTACGGGCCGAACGGCAGTCCGGTCAGGAACGACTCGATCAGCTCGTCACCACCGAGTTCGCGCAGTACCAGTGCAAAAAGGGTGGCACCGATAAAGATCATAAAGATGTAGGCGGTGGTGTTGTAGGTCCCCTGCATCACCTCTTTCAACACGGTGAAGTTGAATCGACGGTTATAGACCGCTAGCAGCGATGCGCCCAGTGCGCCGACGCCGGAGGCCTCGGTGGGGGTGGCGATACCGCCGAAGATCGAACCCAGCACCACAAAGATCAGCAGCAGGGTCGGTAGCATCGCTTTCATCAACTTGACAAAGATGGTCCAGGTGACGCGTTTGGCATCCTCGGGAACCGGTGCCGAGTCCGGGCTGAGCAGGCCGACCACGACGATATAGACGATATACATCGCACCCAGCATCAGGCCGGGGAAGACGGCGCCCATAAACAGATCGCCGACCGACAGGCCGAGTTGGTCAGCCATGATCACCAGCATGATGCTGGGCGGAATCAAGATACCCAAGGTGCCGGCCGAGGCGATGGTGCCCAGCGCCAGCGGTTTGGAGTAGCCCTGTTGCAGCATCGAGGGCAGTGACATCACCGCCAGCAACACCACGGAGGCGCCGATGATACCGGTCGAGGCAGCCAGGATGATGCCGATCGCGGTGACGGTGATCGCCAGTCCGCCCCGCACTCGGCCGAACATCTCCTGCATCGACTCCATCAGTTTTTCGGCCACACCGGATTTATCCAGCATGATGCCCATGAAGATGAACATCGGCAGGGCGACCAGGATCCAGTTGTCCATGATCTTGTAGAGCCGGTTGACCACCAGGCCCAGGGGCAGGAAGTCGAGGCCGGTGAAGGCGTCCAGATGCAGGTCGGCCAGATAACCGATACCGGCGAAGATGACACCGATGCCGCCCAACACGTAGGCGACCGGGATGCCGGTAAAGAGCAGTACGATGAACGACACGAACATCGCGATAACTAGAATTTCATTAATTTCCATGGTGTTTACTCTCCCCGAATCAGCAGGACGGTTTCACGGATCAAGCGTGAAACAACAGCGAGTCCCAGCATGCCGAAGCTGAGCGGGATGACAGATTTGATCGCCCAGCGCCAGGGCAGACCGGACGGTGACTCGGACGCCTCGTTGATGCGCCAGGCATCGGCGACGAAATCGAGGCTATGGATAAAGATCACCGCGATAAACGGCAGTACCAGAATCAGGATGCCGACAATATCGATGATCCGTTTGGTGCGAATGCGCAGGCCGCCGTAGATCAGATCGACCCGAACGTGGGCATTGTTGACCTGGGCGTAGGAGACGCCAAACATGACGCCAATGGCGTACAGGTGCCACTGCAGCTCTTCGAAGATAATCAGACCGCTGGAGAATCCCTTCCGTAACACGACCTGCAGAATAATAACCAGTACCAGGGCGACATAGCTCCAGGCGATCAGGTTACCGGCTTTTCGAATTAGCCAGTCGATACCGTCTGATATGGGCACGGGGTGGGTTTGGTGATGATGGGTGGTGTTCACGGATTCAACCTCTCAAGAGTCACGGGTGATGACGCTCTGATAGACAGCTCTCGATAGTGCGGCTCTGGATGTTTGCGACAGAGCGAAATGGGCTAGAGATGTCAGTGATAAATATTGGCCATAGGTGCCAGGTAAAAATATAGCCGGGGAGTTGGCGCTGTATGCCAGCTCCCCGGCCTAAGCTACGATTGTAGCTTTAGAGGTGTTACAGGCTTGGCTTAACCCGTGGCAGGAAGGCGTGCGCTTCCCACAGGTCGTAACCGTCGCGGAAGGTGGTCAGGTCGGTATAGACCTTGTTGAAGAACGCGTCCTGGTTCTTCTCGGTCACGACTTCGTCCCAAGCACCTTTAAACACCGCCAGCATGTCGTCGCTCCAGTAACGGATCTCAACGCCATTTTCCTGCGCCTTGGCCATCACATCGAACTGCATCGCTTCGCCTTCGGCGATCGAGTTAGTCATTGAGGCCTTACAGGTGTTCTCCAGGATCGCCTGGTTGGATGGGCTCATATCGGCCCATGCGTCCTT
>JBFFKD010000422.1:0-2780 GCA_041555595.1 Motiliproteus sp. | reverse complement strand
TCCATCCCGCCGGCCACGACGAGGCGGGCGTCACCCGCACGGATGGCTTGGGCCGCCAACATGACCGCCTTGAGGCCCGAACCACAGACCTTGTTGATGGTCAGTGCCGAGGTGGTGACCGGCAGGCCAGCATTGATGGAAGCCTGACGGGCAGGGTTTTGACCACAACCGGCGGTCAATACCTGGCCCAGGATAACTTCGTTAACCTGATCCGGGGCGATACCGGTTTTTTCAAGCAGAGATTTGATTACAGTGGCGCCCAGCTGAGCGGCAGTCTGAGAGGCAAGAGAACCATTGAAAGCGCCAACGGCGGTGCGGCCAGCGGCTACGATAACAACATCACGCATAGATAGACCTTATCCATAGGATTAGAAACAGGAAAACCACCAACGACTCCATACTGTCGGTGAATGTCTGCGCTGCAGCTCAAGCGATTGGAACGTCAGGGTGGCAGCGAGACAGGGCAGCGTAGCAGTAAATATTCCCTAGAAACAGTGGGAGTTGTACTAATTGTAAGGGGCTGGTTGGTTAGATTGGCCAGCTAATTAAGGATCACTTCAAGATTGTCGATTAGACGAGCTCCACCTAGTTGAGCCGCGGCCAGAATGACCAGCAGATGGTCGCCTTGTTGCGCCGGGTGAAGATCGCATTGGCGAACGATATGGATATAGTCCCGAGTGAAACCGTGTGTTTCAAGCTGCTGATTAGCTTGTTCTTCAAGCTCCGTGAAAGCGTGGTTGCCCTCTTTTAGCTGTTGAGCCAGCTCGTTTAGTGTGGCGTAAAGAGCGGGGGCGATGACCAGCTCGGCCTCGGTTAGATAGCCATTACGTGAACTCAGCGCTAAGCCGTTGTCAGCACGGCCGGTGGCAACGCCGATGATCTCAACCGGCAGGCTCAGGTCTTCGGTTAGCTGCCGAATGACCGCCAGCTGCTGGTAATCTTTCTTGCCGAACACCGCAATATCGGGCTGGACGATACCGAATAGCTTGGTAACCACGGTAGCGACACCCCGAAAGTGGGTCGGCCGGCTTATGCCGCAGTGCAGATCCGATAATGAACGTACTTCGACGACGGTTTGAATGTCGCTACCACGCGGGTACATCTCGTGTGCGGACGGGGCGAATAACAGGTTGCAGCCGTAATGCTCCAGCTTGCTCTGGTCGGATTCGAGTGTACGCGGATAGCTGTCTAGATCTTCGTTGGCGCCGAACTGTAGCGGATTAACAAAGATGCTGGCCACCACCAGATCGGCCTGCCGCACGGCTTCCTCGACCAGGCTCATGTGGCCGCGGTGGAGGTTGCCCATGGTGGGGACAAAGGCGATCTTTTGGCCGGCGCGACGGGCAGCATTGAGCTGCTGGCGTAGCTCGGTGATGGTATGAACCGTCAGCATCATTTTTCGAACCCGTGTTCTGGTTGTGGGAAGGTTTGATTGCGTACCGCTTCGACAAAGGCTTCAACCGCACCCTGGATGCTGTCGGCTTCGGCCATGAAGTTTTTGACGAAGCGCGGCTTGCGGCCGGGGGTGATATTGAGAATGTCATGCAGTACCAGCACCTGGGCATCGGTGTCAGGACCTGCGCCGATACCGATCACCGGTACCGAGACCGCTTGTGTAACGGCTTTGGCCAGCGGCGACGGCACGCATTCGAGCAGAATTATCGATGCGCCAGCTTGTTCCAGGATTTTGGCATCTTCGAGCAGGGTTGAGGCGCTGTCTTCGCTGCGTCCTTGCACCTTGTAGCCACCGAGCTTGTTGACCGATTGCGGCGTCAGTCCCAGATGGGCACAGACCGGGATGCCGCGCTCGCTCAGTGCGCTGATGGTGTCGGCCAACCAGGCTGCGCCTTCGAGCTTGACCAGATGAGCGCCGGCCTGCATCAGCGCCGCCGAGCTATCCATCGCTTGCTCGGGCGTGGCGTAGCTCATAAAGGGGAGGTCGGCCATGATGAACGCGCCCCGGTTGCCGCGTTTAACGCAGGCGGTGTGGTAAGCCATCTCGTCTAGCGTTACCGGAAGGGTGCTGTCGTTGCCTTGCAGAACCATGCCCAATGAGTCGCCAACGAGGATCACTTCGACCCCGGCTTCGCTGACCAGTTGCGAGAACGTAGCGTCGTAAGCTGTCAGGCAGCTGAACTTCTGGCCGTCCTGTTTCATCTGGGTCAATGTGTGCAGATTGATGTTTTTCATAGCATTTGTCGTTCAAATCGTGGAGCCAAGAGTGGCGATGCAGCGGATTATACCTCTACCGGCGCCAACGTGCCCATATCGCACTGCACAATCAGTTCTATTAATGAACGGCCATCGGGCAGGCTGAGTTCGGGAGCTATCTCGAGTAACGGGTAGAGCACGAAGCTACGCTCGGCCATATAGGGGTGGGGGACGCTGAGGCGGGCGGTGCTGATGCGTTGGTCGCCGAACAGCAGGATGTCCAGATCTAGGGTCCGTGGTCCCCAGTGTTGTAGTCGCACACGGCGATGCTTTTGTTCGAGTTGTTGTAGTTGATCGAGCAGTGCTTCGGGTTGTAATCGGGTCCGAATCTGGGCGACAGCGTTGATGTAATCGGGTTGTCCGGCCGGGCCGACCGGATCACTGCGATACAGCTGCGACTGTTTGATTAGCGTGCTATGCGGTAGCTGGGTCAGCTCGGTCAGCGCTTGGCGGACCTGCTGCAGCGGATTGTCGAGATTGCTGCCCAGGCCGATGTAGCAATCGACCGGCTCAGGCTCAGGCTGCGGCTGTGTATGGGTTGGATTAGCCATTTTTCGGCTTGCGGCGGC
>JBFFKD010000421.1:0-2796 GCA_041555595.1 Motiliproteus sp. | reverse complement strand
GAACCATTTGATACAGCAATTTAAAGCCTGATCAAACAAGAGCGATAACAGCACTCGCTGTGGTGGTTATTGTAAGCATAGCTAGACGCTAGGGACTCGTTCAAATCCTGACATGAGCGAGTCCCAAGTTTAGCGATCTAATTTAGCTTGCGTGTCTATCAACTAAAACCCATCGGCTAAAAAACGGCCTGTCATGAGAAACCCTAAACGCCTTACCTATTTTGCATCGGCGGTCATTATGGCTTCTTTGTCGATGACGCTGCCGTCTCGAATTTTCCGTTGTTAAGTTCCTATGGAGGGATTCTACCGCTAGTTAGAGAACTTCGTGCATGCGCTTGATATTCTCCGCTGCCATAGCGGGAATTTTGGCAAGTTGCTCGGCAACTCGAAGCATCTGCTCTATCTCTTGGTGCGATACCTTGTAACCGCTTTGCGCGGCGGCGGTGTGATTCAACATCGTCTTGGCTGCATCGATCAAAACCCCTAAGATTTCGGCATTTTTATCTGCAAGACCTTCAACCTCTGGGTTGCTCATAAATACTCCATGTTTCGGTGCTGCTGTAAATGTGAACAAAAGCTGCTTATGACGCCAAACCGGGCACGTTAACAGTGACCTTTTATGGTAAGAGTTGGACAAAACTGACATCGTCATCTGTTTATGGATTGAACAAAATCCTGATTTCTATTTTCTATCCAGCCACGAAACCAGAAGCTATCGACCAAGTTCTCCCCACATCGCTGGCTATCAGCTTACATTTTACGGGGGGCCTGCAGCAGCTTTTTCAGTTCTCCGATCTCAGCCCGCAGCGCCTTCATTTCGGCATGTATATCGGCTTCAATATGGTCTCGTGCCAGGTCCACGGCAACAACGGTGGCTTCGGTTTCTGACTCGGTAAAACTTTGCATGGCGTTAACGATGATCGCGATAAACAGGTTCAACATGGTAAAGGTGGCGATCAGAATAAACGGAACAAAGAACGCCCAGGCGTAGGGGTAGGTTTCCATCACCGGCCGTGAGATTCCCATCGACCAGCTCTCCAGAGTCATAATCTGAAACAGGGTATAGAGCGAGGCGCCGATACCACCAAACCACTCAGGGAAAGCGCTACCAAAAAGGTTGGTTGCGATGACAGCGAACACGTAATAGATCAGCAATAGCACTACCCCGATGGATGCCAGCCCCGGTATCGATGCAAGCAGCGCACCCACCACTCGCCGCATGGACGGCACAATAGACAAGATACGCAATACCCGTAGCACCCTTAATGACCGTAATACCGACAACGCGCCTGTGGTCGGCAACAGTGCGATAGCTACTACCAAAAAATCGAATAGGCTCCAGGGATCACGGAAAAAACGCAGCCGGTGAACATACAGCCGAAGTACGATCTCGAGAACGAAAACCGACAATATTGCGCGATCCAATAAAAGAATCGACTTACCATAAGATGCCATGATGGCTGGGACTGTCTCCAATCCTAGACTGATGGCGTTGATAACTATCAGCGCCAGTATTGTGTGCTGGAACAGATTTCGATTAATTAGACGGTGGCAGGTGGCGCGAAGCCCATCTACCGGTAGCGGCGATTGCGTGGTCATCGGTGCAGGTTCCGGTATTGTTGATTAAAGAATGAATAGCGTCTTGTCGGTTTGGTTGCAAGCATTACCTCAAGCTTGCGCTTGATCCCTTATCTACCGGGTCAATCATTATTGTCTATATGCTGCTCCGGAGCTTTGCACAAATCAGTAGGGCATTGTAATGCTTAGCAGCTTAATGAACGCCCACGTAAGAGTTTGGACTTAGAACCGCCTGCAGAGCAATTTGAACGGTGTGTTGCAACGATCCATTGAGAACGCACTACATTAAGGACATTTGCTCAAAGCAAGAAAAGCCGCCGCTATTGAATCGATGTCGGACGGTCAGTGATCTCTGATATTCATTGCAGGGGCGTTAGCAAGAAAACCAAAAGCGGACACTTTAGCCGCTCCCGAAGATCACTCCAGCCAGCCCCTTTCCTGACACTCAAAAACTTGCTGCGGGTGTTAACCGCTGCGCCTGAGAGCGTTTATGACAGTAGTGTGACTTTGCATCCATCAGTCTGGATGGCGCATTGGGTAACTGACCTGTTTAGTCAACTACAACTTCGACCCTCCATACCGTCATGGTCATTATTAACTGCTACGGACCTTTAGGCCTGCTGTCAGTTGTTGCAGCTGGTCGATCTGCTCGTTGATGGCTCCTGTAACGCTGCGGATTTCACCCACCACCAGAGAGGTCCCGTTTGCAGCTTCTGAGATGACAACAATATTGCGATCCATCTCACCCGCTACTTGAGTCTGCTCTTCAGCCGCCGTTGCTATTTGGGTGCTCATTTGAGCGATAGTATCTATAGATGAGACTATCTCCTGCAGCTTAAGGCCTGCATCCTTTGCCAGGCTGGAACTCTGCTCTGCCTGAGTGGCGCCTTCCCCCATCACGCCTACGGCGCTTGAGACCTGGCCCTGCAGACGCTCGACAATACTCTGAATGCTGCTGGTGGACTCTTGGGTGCGCTGTGCCAGTGTTCTTACTTCATCAGCGACCACCGCAAATCCCCGACCTTGCTCTCCGGCTCTGGCTGCTTCAATGGCAGCGTTGAGTGCCAGCAGGTTTGTCTGCTCCGCAATTGCGGAGATCACCGTTATTACCTTACCAATCTCTTGGCTGTCATTGTTTAGCGCATCCATCACATCCGAGGAGGTGATAAGGTGTTGAGACAACCGATTGATATTCTCTGTCAAGCCGGTCACGACCTG
>JBFFKD010000420.1:0-2802 GCA_041555595.1 Motiliproteus sp. | reverse complement strand
AGCTTTGCCAATCGGTTCAAGCTGACATTAAGCTGGAACGCCAACGTCGCAACCCTGCACCACACCGCCAGCACGCCACTGAGTGCTCTGCTGGAGGTACAACGTTCGCTGCAACCCCTTCAACATCCGCTGCAACTGCAATGCCTCGACGAGGCGGTGTTTGCTCAGTTACTCAGCCGTGACTACCAACAGAGCAGTCAGGCCAATTTGGAACTGATGGAGCAGATCGGCGACGAGGTCGACCTGTTTAAGTTGGTCGAACAGCTACCGGAAAACCAGGATCTACTGTCCAATCAGGACGATGCACCGATCATCAAGCTGATCAACGCGCTGCTGTCCGAGGCGATCAAAGAGGGCGCATCGGATATCCATGTCGAACCGTTCGAAAAGCGGCTATCGGTTCGGCTACGGATTGATGGCGTGATGCGTGAAATATTGTCACCGGATTACCGACTGGCGGCACTGTTAATCTCGCGAATCAAGGTGATGGCCAAGCTCGATATCGCCGAAAAGCGAGTACCTCAGGATGGCCGAGTCAGTCTAAAAATCGCAGGCCGCTCGCTCGACGTTCGGGTCTCGACGCTACCCTCGAGCTACGGCGAACGGGTGGTGATGCGACTACTCGACAAACAGGCCGAACGGTTCGATCTGACCCACTTGGGGATGCAGCCGGACAAGCTAAAAACGTTCAAAAACCTGTTGCTACATCCTAACGGTATTATTCTGGTCACCGGCCCGACCGGTTCGGGTAAATCCACCACCCTGTATGCAGGGCTGGAGATGCTCAACACCCGGTCGCGCAACATACTGACCGTCGAAGACCCGGTCGAATACAGCATCGACGGTATCGGACAAACCCAGGTCAACCCCAAAGCTGGCATGACCTTTTCCAGAGGGCTACGGGCGATGCTGCGGCAAGATCCGGATGTGCTGATGGTCGGCGAGATCCGCGATATCGAGACCGCCGAGGTCGCAGTACAGGCCAGCCTGACCGGTCACCTGGTACTATCAACGCTGCACACCAACAATGCTCTGGGTGCGATCACCCGATTACACGACATCGGCATCGGCTCCTATCTGATCGCCTCGACCCTGAAAGGGGTGCTGGCACAGCGACTGGTTCGACGGCTATGCAAGCATTGCAAACAGCCACACCCGCTGACACTCGAAGAGGCGGCACTGATCGGTGACGCTTCGATCAAACAGAGTTTTAGCGCCAACGGTTGTGAACACTGCAACCATACCGGCTATCGCGGCCGGATCGGTGTCTACGAGCTGCTGGTGGTCGACGACGGTTTATCGAGCCTGATCCACAACGGCGCCGGAGAAACCGAGCTGATGAATTACATCGATCAGCAGATGAGCACACTGCAAGACGAAGCTAAGGCGCTGATCGCCAGCGGCGTCACCTCGGTGGTCGAAGTGCTGCGCTCGATCCGTGGCGATTAAGACAATGGTTAGCCGATTATGACCGCTTACCACTATAAAGCGCTGGATGCACAGGGTGGAGCGCGCAAGGGCAATCTTGAAGCTGACTCGCAGCGCCAGGCGCGTCAGCAGCTGCGTGATCAGGGGCTGCTGCCGACCGCGATCGAACCAGTCAGTGACAGTACAGAGAAGGCCAATGGCGGCAGTGTGTTGCGGTTCGAACGAGCGCTATCGAGCAGCGAAATTGCGCTATTCACTCGCCAATTGGCAACACTGGTTGAATCGGCACTGCCACTCGAAGAAGCACTCCACGCCATCACCCGCCAGACCAGCAATCGTCGACTTAAGAGCACCATTCTTGCGGTTCGGACTCGAATCTTGGAGGGCAACACGCTGGCCGATGCGCTGAGCCAGTTCCCCCGCAGTTTCAACGACCTGTACCGGGCGATGATAGCCGCTGGCGAGCAGTCCGGCAGTCTCGGGCCGGTGATGATACGACTAGCCGAGTACAACGAACGTCAGCAGCAGATCCGCAGTAAAATTCAGGTAGCGCTGATCTATCCGGCAGCGCTGACCACGGTCGCGGTCGGCGTGATAATCCTACTGATGACCTACGTCGTACCCAAGGTCGTAGCGCAGTTCGACCATATGGGGCAGACGCTGCCACAGCTGACCCGGATCATCATCGCCCTGAGCGAGGGGTTGCAGCAGTACGGCATCCATCTCGCCATTGGCATCGCCTTGATCACGATACTACTGCGGTGGTGGCTGAGCGCACCCGAGCGCCGTATCCATTGGCACCGAGTGCAACTTAGCTTGCCGCTGATCAGTCGATTCGTACTGACCCAGCAGGCGCTGCAGTTCTCTCGCACACTATCGATTCTGGTCGGTAGCGGGCTGGATTTGATGCAAAGCCTCAAGGTCGCTAGCGCACCGGTCACCAATCTGTACCTGCGCCAGGCGGTGGTCGATGCTACCGAACGGGTACGCGAAGGCAGCACACTGGCGCAAGCACTGGAGCAGTCTGGCCCATTCCCGCCGATGCTGGTCTATATGATCGCCAACGGTGAACAGAGCGGCGAGCTGGAGCAGATGCTCACCCGTGCCGCCGAAAATCAACAGGCCGAATTTGAAAACCGAGTCGCCTGGCTGGTCGGCCTGTTTGAACCCGCACTGATCCTGGTGATGGGAGGCGTGGTGCTGGCGATCGTGCTGGCTATTTTGCTACCCATTCTGCAACTGAACAATCTGACCGCGTTATAACGGAGCCATTATGTTAATTGCCAACCACCCGCCCCTGTCCCACCGCCACTCGTTTGAACGAGGCTCCCGCCCTCATAGCCAGCAGGGTTTTAGCCTGCTGGAGATCATGGT
>JBFFKD010000419.1:0-2805 GCA_041555595.1 Motiliproteus sp. | reverse complement strand
ACCCCACCCATGTTACCGGGCTCTTCGGTGGCACCAATCACAGCGATCGATTGGGGTTTAAAGAATCGTTTCAGGTAGCGGGTACTCACGGCGAGACTCCAAATTATTGCAGTGCGGTATAAACGTCATGATACAACGTAAGTATTATAAAAATGTAGTCATTAAACCTGTTTGCCCCACAAAAAAGCCCCCGCTGTATCGCTCCAGCGGGGGCTTGTCGTTCAGATTCAGATACGGATTAGTTAGACAGCTTCAGCAGCAGCTTATTCAAGCGCTGAACGAAAGCAGCCGGATCGGCTAGCTGCTCACCGCTCGACAGGCAAGCCTGATCGAACAACACCTGCGACAGGTCGCCAAACTGATCTTCGTCGGCTTCGTCGTTGAGCGATACCACCAGCGGGTGGCTCGGGTTGAGCTCTAGCGTTGGCTTGGAATCAGGGACCTTCTGACCGGCAGACTCCATAATCTTACGCATCTGCGCGCCCATTTCGTGCTCGGCGACCACCAGACAAGCCGGTGAGTCAACCAGACGGTGAGTAATCCGCACCTCGTTGACCTGCTCCTTGAGCACCTCTTTGACACGTTCAACCAACGAGGTAAACTCCTTGGCGGTCTCTTCCTGCTGCTTCTTCTCGGCTTCATCTTCAACCTTACCCAGGTCCAGATCGCCCTTGGTGATATCACTGAACTTCTTGCCGTCAAACTCATGCAGGTTGCTCATCAACCACTCGTCGACGCGCTCGGACAGCAACAGCACTTCGAGTCCCTTCTTGCGGAAGATCTCCAGATGCGGGCTGTTCTTGGCCGCTGCGTGAGTCTCTGCAACGACATAGTAGATCGCGTCCTGGCCCTCTTTCATCCGCTCGACATACTGATCCAGCGACTGATCCTGCTGTTCCTTATCGGTGTTACTGGTGGCAAAGCGCAGCAGCTTGGCGATCTTGTCCTTGTTGGCGTGATCTTCAGCCGGACCCTCTTTGATCACCTGACCGAACTCTTTCCAAAACTTGCCGTAGGACTCTTCATCCTTCTTGGCCATCTTAGCCAGCATGTCCAGCACTCGCTTGGTTAGCGCGCTGCGCATCGAATCGATGGCCGGATCCTTCTGCAGGATCTCACGCGACACATTCAACGACAGATCATTGGAGTCGATCACACCCTTGATGAAACGCAGGTACAGCGGCAGGAACTGTTCGGCGTCGTCCATGATAAAGACCCGCTGGATGTACAGCTTCAGGCCACGGGCACCGTCACGGTTCCACATATCGAACGGAGCTCGACCCGGCACGTACAGCAGGCTGGTGTAATCCAGCTTACCTTCGACCTTGTTGTGGCTCCAACTCAGCGGATTGTCAAAATCGTGCGAGACGTGTTTGTAAAACTCCTGATACTCCTCGTCCTTGATCTCGGTGCGCGGACAGGCCCACAGTGCGGTGGCGTTATTGACGCACTCCCACTCAACCGGTGCGTTTTCATCCAGCGGCTTGGGGTTGCCCTCCTCGTCCATCTCGGGGGTCGGAGTTTTGATCATCTCGACAGGAATGGCGATATGGTCGGAGTACTTTCGCACCAGACTGCGCAGACGCCAGCCGTCGGCGAACTCCTCTTCGCCCTCTTTAAGGTGCATGATGATGGTGGTGCCGCGATCGGCTTTTTCAATCGTCCCGACGCTAAAGTCGCCCTCTCCGGCAGACTCCCAATGCACCCCTTCGGAGGCTGCGTCACCGGCTTTACGGCTCAGCACTTCCACCCGATCGGCAACGATAAAGGCGGAGTAAAAACCAACACCGAACTGCCCGATCAGGTGCGAATCTTTCTGCTGATCACCGCTCAGGTGCGATAGGAAGTCGGCAGTTCCTGACTTGGCGATAGTTCCCAGATGCGCGATCACGTCGTCGCGATTCATGCCGATGCCGTTGTCGATCAAGGTAATGGTCTTGGCATCTTGATCAAATTCGATTCGAATCTTCAGCTCGCTGTCGTTCTCGTAAAGACCATCGTTAGACAACGCTTGGAAACGCAGCTTGTCGGCAGCGTCGGATGCGTTGGATACCAGCTCGCGCAGGAAGATCTCCTTATTGGAGTAAAGCGAGTGAATCATCAAATGTAGCAGTTGCTTAACTTCGGTCTGAAAGCCTAATGTTTCTTTTTGCGTTTCGGTGGTCATACCAACTTCCATTCATCGTGGTTAATACGGATAACAAGGCTTGCCAAGCGGATATCAAGGCTTGCCTCGGCCAGATGACTGATAGATGGGGACGCGGGTTTTGTTTTCAAGCGTTGATCGAAGCAAACCCCGATGATTAACCATTAACCGCCGCTTATCTGGCTTACGGATCTAATCTGGACTTAAATTAATTTAGCGTCCGTGCTTTTCATCGGCGTAACCGGCAATCTATAGAAGGATCTAACCATGGGATTGTTTGAGCGTTATCTGACCCTCTGGGTGGGTTTGTGTATCGGGGCAGGCGTGTTGCTGGGATATTGGATTCCGCACAGTTTTGCTGTTATTGCCGCCTGGGAGGTCGCACACGTCAATCTATTGGTTGCCCTGCTGATCTGGGTGATGATCTACCCGATGATGCTGCAGATAGATTTTGCCGCTATCCGTGATGTTGGCAAACGGCCCAAGGGGCTGATACTGACCTTGACGATCAACTGGTTGATCAAACCGTTCTCGATGGCTGCACTGGGCTGGTTGTTTTTTCACAGTTTGTTTGCCCGCTGGGTCGATCCGCAATCGGCCAACGAATATATCGCCGGTATGATCTTGCTCGGGGTCGCCCCCTGCACCGCGATGGTGTT
>JBFFKD010000418.1:0-2817 GCA_041555595.1 Motiliproteus sp. | reverse complement strand
TCATATCTTCGCCGCCATAAAAGACTGATAGAGATCATTTAATGCCTTTTAAGCAAGATAAGACTAGTAGAGGTTTATTAACAAAATCAAGAGATCTCTACACCTCAACCGCACGTTGAAGATCGACCACTCGATCCCGCTACAGCTGCTGCAACCTGCAACGCAGTATGTTCTAATTAACATCACGCGCCTACACGGCTGTTTTAATAATTTTTGATGGTGTAATCGACTGTGGCAAAAGACTCTCAAATCCTATGGGATATGGACCTGATCAAACGCTATGACTTATCCGGCCCCCGCTATACCTCTTACCCAACCGCCATTCAGTTCGACCCAACTCTGACCGCTGAACAACTGGTCCAAGCCGGCCAAGACAGCACCGACACCAGCGCCCCGTTATCGCTCTATTTCCATATTCCTTTCTGCACCCACGTCTGCTATTTCTGCGCCTGTAATAAGATGATCACCCGCAACAAGAAGCGAGCAGCACCTTATCTGGCCGAGCTGTATAAAGAGATGGCCACGATATCCGATTACTACTCCAATGATCGAATCGTCAACCAGCTACACTGGGGCGGCGGAACACCCAGCTTTATCAGCGACGACGAGATGCGTGAACTGATGGCGCAAACCCGTAAGCATTTCAAACTGCGCGACGATGACAAGGGCGACTACTCAATCGAGATAGATCCGCGCGAAGCCGATGCCCAACGGATGAAGGTAATACGCGAGCTGGGGTTCAATCGCATCAGCCTTGGAGTTCAGGATATTGAGATCAAGGTTCAGGAAGCGGTTAACCGCGTTCAACCGATCGAGATGTCAGAAGAGATCATCTCCAGCGCTCGTGAGCTGGGCTTTAAATCGATCAACGTCGATCTAATCTACGGCCTGCCGCACCAAACCATCGACAGTTTCTCGCGCACCGTCGACAAGATCATCGAACTCAGCCCCGACCGGCTATCGGTGTTCAACTACGCTCATATGCCTGACCGCTTCCGCTCGCAAGCGCATATTAAAGACGAAGATCTGCCATCTCCCGGTGACAAACTGATCATCCTCGAGAAGACCATCAACCAACTGATCGACGCCGGCTACCAATATATCGGCATGGATCACTTTGCCAAGCCTGACGACGAACTGGCCATCGCCCAACGCGAGGGCCACTTGCATCGCAACTTCCAGGGCTATACCACTCATAGCGACTGCGACCTAGTAGCAATGGGCGTGTCGGCCATCAGCCAAGTGGGTGATGTCTACTACCAAAACGAGCACGACCTTAAACAGTATCAGAACGCTGTCGCCGACAAGTCCCAGGCGATTAAGCGCGGAGTCATTTTGACCGAAGACGACCGTATCCGTCGTCGCGTTATCACTCAGTTAATCTGCCACTTCGATCTCGACCCACGCACCATTGAGGCCGAGTTTGGCATCGAGTTCGATAGCTATTTTGCTGAAGAACAGCAGTTGATCCAACAGTTCTGCGACGACGGCCTAGTCACCATCAATGACCGGATCATCGAGGTCACCCCGTCAGGGCGCTTACTGATCCGCCGCATCTGCATGACCTTCGATGCTTACATGTCTAAGCAGCAAGCAGGCCGTACATTCTCACGAATTATCTGACGCCCTTGCAAACACAACGACCTCCGCAGCCGAGCCATCGTTACGATGGCTCTCAAGGGGGCTTCAACCCAGCCGATATATAGGCCATAATCGCCGCTTGTATCGTTGGAGTGACACCCCGCACCGTTGCCAGGAAGCTTATTTATGGCTGTAAAGCCGTACCCAACCGACAAAACCCGACCTCTCAATGAATTTCACTGCGACAGCTGTGGCCTAGTCTCGTTGTGCCTACCTTTTGCACTTAACCCAAGCGAAGCTGAGCAGCTAGAAAAAATCATTGAGAAAAGCCCGCCACTTAAAAAAGGCAGCCACCTGTTCCATCAAGGTGACCCGTTCACGTCCATCTTCGCAGTGCGCGCCGGTACCATCAAAACGTATACCGTTACCAACGAAGGCGAAGAGCAGATCACCGGTTTTTACTTCCCTGGCGAGCTGATCGGCCTCAACGCCATCGACACCATTAGCTATCCGATCTCAGCCAAGGTGCTCGAAACGACCACTGTCTGCGAAATCCCCTATGACGATCTCGACCAGCTATCAGACAAGGTTCCCGAACTGCGGCGCCAACTGATCCATAGCATGGGCAAGGAGATCCGAGAGGAACAGCAGATGATGCTACTGCTAAGCAAAAAAACAGCCGAGGAGCGAGTCGCGACCTTTCTGTTAAAGCTATCGAACCGCTACAAGCGAAGGGGCTATTCGGCCTCAGTATTTCGTCTATCGATGTCACGAAACGAGATCGGCAACTATCTCGGCTTGGCGGTTGAAACTGTCAGCCGAATCTTCAGTCGCTTTCAGAAGCAACAACTGATCAAAGTCGAAGGTAAAGAGATCGAAGTCCTGAGCCTCGACCAGCTGAGTGAATCAGCCGGCGAAAATCGCTTTAACGATCGAGACAGCGACTAACACAGCCAAACAAATCGCACCCGCTCAACTCCAAACCGTTTCCCTGACCGGCATTAACCCGCTGAGGCCTCCCTATGTCATACGATGAGTGCTATATCCGATCCGTTATCCGAGCCGTACCAAACTGGCCAGAAGAAGGCGTTATATTTCGCGATATTGCGCCGCTGTTTCTAGACCCCAAGGCACTGCATACCGTGATCGATGCCCTGGCACAACGCTATATCGGCTCTGATATCAGTCATATTGCCGCCCTCGACGCCCGCGGCTTTCTACTGGGATCGGTCCTGG
>JBFFKD010000417.1:0-2830 GCA_041555595.1 Motiliproteus sp. | reverse complement strand
CTATCTGCGCCTCTATGCCACCCCCGGTAACGAAGACCTGCCGCAGGTGCGCGAGATGATCGAAGCGGCTCTAAAACTGCCAATCGATGCCTTCGAAGTGCACAACCTCGGGGTACTGCGAATCCTGCAGCAGATGGGGTCGACCCTGCCGGTGCATCTGGGCGTGTTCGGTAACCTCTACACAGATGCGACGGCGCGGGTACTCAAAGATTTCGGCGTGACCCGGGTCTACCCCAACCCCGAGCTGAGTCTGGCCGAGATCCACTACATCCGCGAGCAAACGCCGATCGATGTGTTGTTGCCGGTACACGGCAAGATTCCACTGGTGATCTCCGAAACCTGTTTCATCACCGAAAATAGCAAAAGCTGCACCCAGAAGGTCGACAGCAACGGCAAAACGGTTTGCAGTTTCCCCTGCTCGCAGGACTACTGGCTTAACCGCAGCAACGGCCAGTGGGTGCTCAAGGACACCGGCCGGATGACGCTGTCGGGCAAGGACCTGTGCATGATCGAGCATCTGCCGGAACTGATCCAGGCGGGCCAGCGGCTGTTCTACATCCAGAGCCACGGCGAGACCCCCGAGTACGTCGAAACCACCGGAAAACTTTATCACGAAGCGCTACAACGGATCGACGCAGGCCTAGATTGCATCGATCAGCAATCGCAGATGACCGCCTTGGGCGCACTGTCGAAAGAGGGACTGTGCAACGGTTATTACTTCGAAGGTGCAGGCCAGACCTATATTGCGAGGGGCTGAAGATGAATACCTCTGTATCTAACTCTGTGTCCAACCAACCGTTTCGTCCTTGCCTACTGGCACCGGCTGGCTCACTGGAGATGGCCAAGGTCGTGGTCGATGAGGGCGCCGACGCACTCTACATGGGTCCGCTGGGCTGGAGCCGGCGACCGTTTGAGTCGGAGATGACCGACAACGACATTCACCTGGCGATCGATTACGCCCAAAGCCGAGGCTGCGACGCCCGTATCGTCCTCAACACCTTTCCCAGCCCGCTGGAGATGGACGCCTTTATCGACAAGGTTAAGTTGTTCGGGAGTTGGGGCGCGTCGGGGTTTATCGTCACCGACGTCGGCGCGATCCGATTGATCCGTGAGCTGCTACCCGAGACTCAGATTCATGTCAGTATCGGCAGCGGCATCACCAACGCGATGGACGGCGATTTCTACCAGCAACTCGGTGCCGACCTGCTGATCCTGCCCTACCGCTGGGGTGAAGCGGAGATCGATACCGTCAAAGCCACCAGTTCAATCGGGCTAGAGGTGTTTCTGTTCGAGACCGTCCAGACCGGTAAGATCTGCCCCGGCAAGTGCATCATGAGTTCATACCTGAAGTTTCGCCAATGGGACCAAGTGGAAGGCGATCGTGACTTTCACGGTAGCGCCAACCGGGGCGCCAAAGAGTGCTACCGGGTATGCCAGACCCACTGGGGCTTCAGCGCTGATCAGGAGCAACCGCAACAACTGAAACTGCGCAGCGATGCTCAGCTGATGCTCGACCAGCTGCCGGCATTCATAGACCGCCAAGTGAAGTACTTCAAACTGTCAGGACGCGAACGGCCGATCGAGATGATCCGTGATCTGGTGCGGTTTTACCGTCGGGTGTTCGACGGCATCATCGACGGCAGTCAGACCGATATGTCGGTCTACCACGATCAGATTGAGCTGCTGCGGCAGCGCTGGAGTAAAGCCAAGTCGCGCCGGGTCGGCACCCTGATGGCACGCGCCAAGAGTTACGGTGACGGCGACCGCAGGGTCGATCAGACGACAGATCAGCAGTTCGATCAACCGCCATCTCAGCGCGTAGCTGAGTCGATCGGAATAATCGACCCGATCGCACAGGTGCAGGCCAATGGTTGATCATTGCAACGCTGACGAAGCCCCGTTGGGCACGCTGCGAGCGGCGTTCGAATCGACCGGCAGTCCGCACTGGATCATGTATACGATTCAACAGCTGGGGCTGGATCGGCAACTCGGTTTCGAACTTCAGATCGACTACCTCGATGACCAGATGCGCGGCCAGCGCCATTCAACCGAACAGGCGCTGGTCGATGGCTCTGTCGACTTTATCGATACCGACTGGATCACCCTGGGTCGTTGCCGCCATCAGGGGTTACGCGTTTCGGCGGTGTACCCTTATGGCCGCATCCTGGGTGGATTGGTGGTCCCCCACGACAGTTCGATCCAGCAGCTTCCGCAACTGCAGGGGCGCACGCTGGGAGTGGTCAGTACCCTGGATAAAAACTGGATTCTTGCCCGCGCCTACGCTCAACAAAAATACCAATTTGATCTAACCGACAATATCAAACTGCAGCAGGCCGGTTCCAAATCGGTGCTCAAGCAGTGGCTCGATCAGCGTCGGGTTGATGCAGCACTGGTGTACTGGCACCAGATTCCGTTTCTGGCTCAGCAACACGATTACCGGCTGCTGCTAGATATCCCGGCGGTACTACCAGAATTGGGTCTGGCCCCCACCCCCACCACCTTCTTCGTATTTCGCGACGACTTTGTCGAACAGCGGCCTGAGCTGGTTCGGGCCTTTATCAAGGCGTTCGAACGCGCACTGCAAAGACTCCACACCAGCGATGCACTGTGGCAACAGATCGCCCATAAACTGCTAAAGATCGATGATCCGCAACTGCTTGATGCGATGCGCGAGATCTGGTGTTCACGGATGCCGGGGCGTTGGAACCGCACCGCCATCGAAGAGCTGCAGGGGTTGTATCAACAACTCGAACAGCTGCAGCAACAGCAGGGCGACACCCTGGGGGCGGGTAGCCAACTCCCCAATGACTGTTTCAACTGGCAGTTCATG
>JBFFKD010000416.1:0-2834 GCA_041555595.1 Motiliproteus sp. | reverse complement strand
TTGGGTGCTAGTGATCGATAATTTTCAAGCTGAACAGGTATCGATTGATACTAGTCGTTATCCTGTGCGGTTGGGGGTGCTGCAATGTAATTGATCAAGCGCTCGCTGGCAGCGCTCTTCGGTAGCGGTTAATTCAAGTTGGCTCTCGGCGATGTCTCTGGCCTGCTGCGCCAGTAGTGCCTTTTTCTGCCTGATGATGGCCAGTAGTTGCTCGAGTTGGATCACGCTCTTGCTGGGGGTGGTGTCATAGAGGTCGATGGTCTCTTTGATCTCGGCCAGCGAAAACCCGAGACGCTTGCCGCGCATGATCAAACGCAGTCGAACTCTATCGCCCTTAGAATAGATCCGAGTCTGGCCCCGGCGGGTTGGGGCCAGTAGTCCCTGATCTTCGTAGAAGCGGATGCTGCGGGTGGTAATATCGAATTCGCGCGACAGATCGCTGATTGAGAAGGTCTGTTCCATAGGTGGGCGCTAGATTCCGGCTAAAGGGGAGTGCTGGTTACTGTAACCGCCCTTTAACGTAAACGTAAAGGGGTGTGGTTGAAAACCATAATAATCACTTGCGCCCAGGTGCGCCAAGCGCTGCGATAAGTTAACTATCGGCAGTGGTGTTGGTCTGGTGTTGGGTCAGATCGACCAGATCGCTGCTGGAATCGACGCTGGGTTGTGCTGGTGCTTGGTACAGGTTGAAACTGGTGGAGAGGCTGTCGTTCAGTTGTTGTTGGTAGCTCGCCAACCCGACAATTGCCGGGTGAGTGCTGGGCAGCGATGGCGCATCCAGCAGATCTTTGAGGTTCCAGCCCAGTCGTTTTACCAGCCATAGCAGCTCGTACTGCATCGCATCGACCTCTTTCAGGCCGCTGGCGTTGTCGGCGTCGGTGGCGTCGATCTCGCTCATTAGCCAGTCGTTAAACTGGCTGTCGCCAATGCCGGAGTTGTCCAGCAGATTGCTGATCGAACGCATCATCGTTATCACGCTCTGCCCGCTGGGGTGGTTGAGGGTGGCTGCGGCCTGGCGCAGTTGTGCCAACGGTTGAGTCAGCGCCAGCAGTTGGCTGTTGATGGTACGCACCCGCTCGAGGTTAACCGGCTGTACCGGCCGATCCGAGTCGGTTGGATCGTGCGCTGCCTTGGACAGTATCAGCATCAGCGCCGAGTGGATCCTTTCATTAAAGCTGCCGTGGTGGATCTTAAAGTAGGGCAGTGCATCGTGGATCGAACCCTTGGACTGACTCAGTTCGTTGGTGCACAGGTTATGCAGCAGGTCGGCGCTGGCTACCACTTGCCCCAGCAGACTTAATTTTTGTGGTGCCTTACGGGTCGGGTAACCGGTCTGGTCGAGCCGCTCGTGATGCTCCAGAATGCCACGGCTGATTGATCTGGATAGGCCGCACTCGTCGGCGCAGCGTTGGCCAATCACCACATGGCTCTGCAATGCACGCCAGTTTTCATCGCTCAATGGGGTTTGGGTTTGCACCTCGGCGGGAATGTGCAGCAGGCCGATATCGTGGATCAAACCGCAGACGTATGCCTCTCGGCAGGCTTCGGGGGCAAGTTTCATCTCTTTGGCGATCAGTGCTGCCGCCCAGCCGTTAAAGAGGCTGTGCTCGAACAGCGTCGGTAGCTGTTGCGACATCACCGATAGTTTTTGACGCATCTGCAGCGGTAGGTTCTCGGATAGGCAGATATGCCGGAATGGATCGTCAAACTCGTTGCGCTGCTGCAGTTGGGTTAGCTCTGTTGAGCGTTCGAGCATCGCCAGCGTCTGTTGAAAAATTTGTTTGTCACTGAAGGTCGTTTCGAGCTCAATTTGATCATCAAGATTTTTCTTGAGTTTATGTTGCTGTAGCTGGCTCTGTGCTTTGTTATTAATGCGGCTGCCCTTAGCGATCAGCAGTACCCCAAACTGGTTATAGATATCTTCGCTGGCCGTCACCGGCTGAGTGTTGTTCAGCTCGGTCAGGTGCTGCAGGTAGTGGTTGGTTTGGGTGTTGTGTGTTTTATGGTTGGCCATGGGCTCGCAACGTAGATCCTTGAAGAGCTGTTGATCGTAGGTGGATCGCCGTGGATGGGCAATAGCCAGAGAGCAGGGTTAGACTATTTTTGGATATTAAGATTGCAGCTTGACGCGGCTTGGCTGTTTGTCTGGACGGTTCAAGCAGGTTTTAGTCAGGTTGTTCGGTCTAACTTAATCTTATTGGAGCCAACGAGTCGTTTGATCGGTTCCCTCTGTTTTATGTACTTTTGGGCCAGGTTCCCAGTCGCATCTTGCGGTACTGGGTCGGAGATAATCCCATCACCTTCTTGAATATCCGCGAAAAATAATAGGCATCGTCGTACCCCAGTGCATAGCTGATCTCATTGATATTCTGGTTGCTGATATCGAGAAGCTGGCAGGCGCGCTCGATCTTCAGGTTGATGAAGTGGTTGATGGCGCTGGTGCCGGTCAACTCTTTATAGCGCTTGGCAAAATGGTATTTGGACAGGTTAAGCTGCTGCGCCAATGTTTCCAGCTCTAACGGTTGGTGAATATGGGCCTGCATGTAGCTGTGAATCCGTTCAAGATCGAAGCCGGCCTGGTTTTGATTGCTGCTGCGTAGCAGTGCCAAATAGCTCAAAACCTGCCGTAATTGGTTCGCCGCGTGGAGGAAATGCTTCAGTTGGTAGCCGCTTTGCCGAACCTGCAGCAGGGTCTCGAAATCGGCGATCAATTTGGCATTGTGCCCCACCTCAAGCACAGGATAGTCCTGATCTATTGACAGGTTATTAAAGAAGTCTAGCGCTATGGTACCGTCGAAGTGAACCCAATAGATGGTCCAGGGGTCGGCGTCATC
>JBFFKD010000415.1:0-2843 GCA_041555595.1 Motiliproteus sp. | reverse complement strand
CTGGCCGGGCAGGAGTTCTTTATGGAGCGTCAGGCGCACCGGGGGGTGTTCTGGTGGCGGCGTGAATCGAAGCTGATGGCGGATCTGCTCAGCAGCGAAGATGCCGCGTTGTTGCTACAGGAGGTGGCGCTGTTTGATCAGTTGCGCGAGCAGCCGCTCAATCTGCCGACAGGCGTTATTCATGGTGATCTGTTTCATGATAATGCTTTGTTTTATAACGACGCGAGTAATCAAAACGGCGAGCGACTCAGCGGTGTCATCGATCTGTATAACGCCTGCACCGGCTACCTGCTGTACGATCTGGCGATCGTTGCCAACGATTGGTGCGTCACCGACAGCGGTTACTTTGATCAACAGCGTCTGGCTGCCCTGTTAAACGGTTACGCCAAGGTGCGGCCGTTCGAAGCCGGTGAGTACCGTGCCTGGCCGATATTGATCCGTACCGCGGCGATGCGGTTTTGGCTGTCCCGGCTGATCAGCCTGCATAGCGACAGCGAACAGGTGATCAAAGATCCAGACGAACTCAAACGTATCCTGCTCAATCACATCGCCCAACCCAGCACTCTGCCTGAATGAAAACCATCGGCCTGATCGGCGGCATGAGCTGGCAGTCGACTGTTGGCTATTACCGGTCGATTAACCGGGGTATCAGGCAGCAACTGGGTGGTCTGCATTCAGCTAAGATCATCCTCAATAGCGTTGACTTCGATCCGATCGAGAGGTTGCAGCACGCGGGCGACTGGGATGGCACCGCCATCATTCTTGCTCAGGCGGCCCAAAGTATCGAAGCCGCGGGTGCCGACTGTCTGTTGATCTGCACTAACACCATGCACAAGGTGGCACCGCAAGTGGCACAAACTGTGTCGATCCCGTTGTTGCATATCGCCGATGCCACCGGTATCGCGTTAAAGGCGCAGGGAGTACGACGGGTGGGTTTGCTCGGTACCGGCTTCACCATGGAGCAGGATTTTTACAAGGGCCGCTTGAGTGAACAGTTTGGTCTGAAAGTGCTGGTCCCTGAGCCAGTAGACCGGCAGACCATCCATCGGGTGATCTACCAGGAGTTGTGCCTGGGCCAGATCGAACTGGATTCCAAGGCCGACTACCTTCGTATTATCGACAGTTTGAAGCAGCAGGGGGCTGAGGCGGTGATTCTAGGTTGTACCGAGATAGGGCTGCTGGTGGCGCAAAGCGATACCGATATGCCGTTGTTTGATACCACTGAAATTCATGCCGCAGCAGCGGTTCAGTTTGCGCTAGGCAGGAGTGCGCCGAGCGAGGCTGCGCAAGCGTCCGCTGTTCTGCCTGTTAACTAGCCATCAAGCTGCTGGTGCGCTTGTTGAGATGGATCAACGTTGGCTCTAAATCGGTATAAGTGAGCGTAATTGAGTAGAAAAAGTGATCAGGATCAACGCTTATTTCGGCCTTAAGGCATCTAATATCGTCATGGTTATTAGTAACTGAGATAAGACAATGACAAATGCACTGATTATTTTTCTGGCATACGGGTTCTACATCTTCGTAGTTGGGATGATTCTGGTGCTGTCCTGGTATAGCGAAAAGCTAGACCCGCATAGCGAGCTTCCCGATTCGATTCTGGATGAGATACTACCCAACGGCAAGTTCCCGCACTGGTATCAACAACCACAACCACAGCGGCATCGACCGGCTCAGATAGTATTGCCAGCGTTGTCCCACAAATACTGATCAGTTGTTGCAGGCGGGCGTTTATTGCGCTCCATCGGTGGTCTGTTGGTGCTTACTTATCCCGAAAGATCACCTGGATCAGATGGTAGCCAAACTGAGTCTTTACTGGTCCATGGATCTGCTTTAGCGGTTTTTTAAAGATCACCTGGTCGACCGCCTTGACCATCTGTCCAGGACGGATCTCGCCCAGATCGCCGCCCTTCTTTTTCGACGGACAGGTCGAATGCTTCTTGGCTAAGAGTGCGAAATCTGCACCGTTGGCCAGCTTTTGTTTAAGCTGGTCGGCTTGCTCTTTGGTCTTGACCAGAATGTGACGCGCCATTGCCATCGGCATGATAAATCCCCGTGTGTCCGAACCTTGAAAAATGATGGTGATGATTTTACCCGCTTTGGCGACCGCTGCCGAATCGGGCTGATATAATCACCGGCTTTTGTTACTCCAGTTTCTTTACCCCTGCACAGGTCTACCCGATGGATGTATCCGCCATTCTTGATCCCCTCAATGAAGCCCAGCGTCAAGCGGTCGCTGCGCCGCCGGTTAATCTGCTGGTACTGGCCGGTGCCGGTTCGGGTAAGACTCGAGTGCTGGTGCACCGGATCGCTTGGCTGATGCAGGCCGAGAACCTCTCGCCACACAGCGTGCTGGCGGTGACCTTTACCAATAAGTCGGCGCGCGAGATGCGTGGCCGGATCGAGGAGATGCTGGGGATCAGCCCCTATGGCATGTGGGTTGGCACCTTTCACGGCCTGGCGCACCGGTTGCTGCGGAGTCATTGGCAAGATGCGGGATTGCAGGAGAGCTTCCAGATCCTAGATTCTGATGACCAGTTGCGGGTCGTCAAACGGATCATGAAGGAGATGAATCTGGACGAGAACCGCTTTCAGCCCAAGCAGCTGCAGTGGTATGTCAACGCCCAGAAAGATGAGGGGTTGCGGGCGCGCCATCTAGACCCCGGCAGCGATCCCTATCAGCGGATGCAGATCAACTTCTATGCCCGCTACGAACAGCTCTGCCAGCAGAGTTCGTTGGTCGATTTCGGCGAGCTGCTGCTGCGTGCGCACGAGCTTTGGCTCAACAAACCGGAGATACTTAAGCACTATCAACAGCGCTTTAAACATATCCTGGTTGACGAATT
>JBFFKD010000414.1:0-2856 GCA_041555595.1 Motiliproteus sp. | reverse complement strand
GGGAGGGGGCACTGCATTGCGCAGCGGGTCAACAACACAGACCTCTATTTCCCCTAGCCCGCCACTAAAGCAAAGTCCAAAATCCAATCCTCCGATCTGAACAAACACCCGAACCCTGCGTTGCTGGATACAATCATAAATAAACCTAGCATTCGCCATAGTTTTAGAATACTCATAGCGGGAAGGACTCCTCTCATGGAGTGAGAACTGTCACGGCCGGACTCGCTAACGATTTTTTAGTTGTACCGCTCAGACTATAGTCCACCACCATCTGACCAGTTTCCCGTGAGGCCACAACGATCATGAGCCCCAGCAGTAGCACCAACGCATTTAGCCTATTTAGCCAAGTCGAAGAGTTTTGTCGCTCACATAAAATTCAGCCCATCCCACTTCACTACATGGTCACCTACGAGCACCTAAGCGGCCAACACCCGCAACTATCTAACGAACTGAACCAATACATGGGCCTGGGGCATCAACTCAATCACTCGTATATATCCGAGCTGCACCAGAACCACCTGACCCCAGAACCTCAGGAACTGGTTGAAAGCACCAATCTGGTACAGCAGGTGGTTGACAGCCTGCTAACCTCAGTCCGCGACAGCAATAGCAGTGTCGACCAGCTAACCCAGAGCCTAGACCAGGGCATGCAAGCACTATCGAAGAAACCGGCACTGGCCAAGCTGGAGATGGTGGTATCGGAGCTGTTACAAGCCTCACTCAAGGCCAAACTGGATCAAGCCCAACTATGCCAGCAGCTGCAGCAAGCAGAGAGCCACGCCGCCGATCTGCAACAACGCCTGCTACTCTCCCAGCAACAAGCGATGATCGATCCGTTAACCGGTATGCTCAACCGGATCGGCATGAACCATCACCTTCAACAGTTGAAGAAGATCGAGCCCAACCAAGTCAGCCTGGTGGTATTCGATATCGACCATTTCAAACGATTCAACGACGATCACGGCCACTTACTGGGCGATAAAGTCCTGCAACTCGTCGCTGGCCAGATCAAAGCCTCGATCGGCGAACAAGACCTTGCCATCCGCTTTGGCGGGGAGGAGCTGCTGATCATTCTGCCAGACCTTGGACTGCCACAAGCCGCAGAGCTTGCTACCAAGATTCTCAATCTGGTACAAAAAACCAAACTCGTCAACAAACGTACCAAGCAATCGATCCGTAATGTGACACTTTCCGCCGGGGTAGCTCAGATGCAGCCACAAGAAAAGTGGCATGACTGGCTTGAACGCGCAGATCAAGCCCTCTATCGCGCTAAGGCAAGCGGTCGCAATCAGGTGCAGCTCGCCATGGTTTAATTGCACCAATTTCAATCCAACGATAGCAAGCTTCAGCGAGGCGCCATGCTGCTGCTATTTTTTCTGCCACTCAGGCAACAAGCACTTCTATAGAGACAACCAGTTCCGCTACACTGCTTGTCTACTCCAACAAAACCACCCATTAACAACAAGGACTTAACAATGTCTGAATCGAACCTACTCGGAGCAATGGGCTCCGATGATGTGAGTAAATATACCGAGCTGGCGATCGAGTACGGCACCCTCTACGGCAGCAAACTACTGCTAGCGATCCTTACGCTGGTGATTGGCCTATGGATTATTGGCTATCTAATTAAAGGCTTCGACAAAGCCCTCAAGAGCGCTAAAATTGAAGACACTCTGGCTATTTTCCTAGAAAAACTGGCTAGCACTATCCTCAAAATCCTACTGTTGATCAGCGTTGCGTCGATGGTTGGGATCGAAACCACATCCTTTATCGCTATCTTCGGTGCTGCCGGCTTAGCGGTCGGATTGGCACTACAGGGCAGTCTGTCAAACTTTGCCGGCGGCGTGCTGATCCTGATGTTCAAGCCATTCAAGGTCGGCGACTTTATCGAAGCTCAAGGTCATTCTGGAGTGGTGAAAGAGATCCAAATTTTCAACACCATCATGCATACCGGCGACCGCAAGACCATCATCATTCCTAACGGCCCGATCTCCAACGGCTCGATCATCAATTATTCTCTAAGTCCGATCCGTCGGGTCGATATGGTGTTCGGTATCGGCTACGACGACGACCTGAAACAAGCCAAGGCGCTGCTGCAAAAGCTGGTTGACGAAGACGAGCGGATTCTAAAAGATCCCGAAAGCCAGGTTCTGCTATCCGAACTGGCCGACAGCTCGGTTAACTTCACGGTCCGCGCGTTTGTTAACGCTGCCGACTACTGGGGCGTGTTCTTCGATATGCAGGAGAAGGTAAAACTGGCCTTCGACGCCGCGGGTATCTCGATCCCCTACCCGCAGCAAGATGTCCATATGCACACAGCTGCTTAATAGAACCCAACAGGGGCACCTCACTGGCGCCCCTTCCTCCCCTCCCGCTTTCCACTGCAGTGATAGAGCGGCACAAATACTTGGCAGGTACGCCACGAGTGTTTGCCCGACCTCTATCAAGCTATTAACCAGCAGTTACCGAAGCTGAGCTAACATCTCCATTGGTTCACTCATAGAATCTCCGTTAACGAACCAGTTCGGTATGTTTCAAGTAGTCTAATGCCGATATTTCCACCCTGCGAGAAAACCGTTGACCGGATAACAGCCAGTATCTGCGGATTCTGGCGTTGCCTGTTTATGGTTTACCACGCCGTTCTGGCTTAAATTTTATAGTCTATTATCAGCAGCATATATCTATTTTTATTAGCTTTTTTTTGCTCCTTGACGGTCACTAAGACGTATTGAATCCAGCGAAGAAAAGACTACACTGAGTCGAATTGTCGCCACCCCCAAATGGAGATTTAGGCGTGACTGAGACCGACACGGTATCCTCCCCCTCCTGGTGGGGTGAATTTAAACTCCTTGCTGG
>JBFFKD010000413.1:0-2859 GCA_041555595.1 Motiliproteus sp. | reverse complement strand
TTGTCGCCAACCACGCCAGCTATCTCGATGGCCTGGTTATCCTGATCGCTCTGCCCACTAACTGCCACTTCGTCGCCAAGGCCGAATTACTGAAAAATTGGTTCGCCCGGTTGTTTTTAACCCGCCTGGGCTGCGAATTCGTGGAACGGTTCGATCCTCAGCAGGGGCTGCTCGACGCCCAGCGGATCACCGTTAAGGCTCAGCAGCACCAAACGTTGTTCTATTTTCCTGAAGGCACCTTCAGCCGCATCCCCGGTTTGCGGCCGTTTCATATGGGGGCCTTTACCGCCGCCGTCGCTGCCCAACTTCCGGTTATCCCGATCACGATCCGTGGCACCCGCTCAAAGCTCAGGAGCACATCGTGGTTCCCCAGAAAAGGCGAGATCAGCGTCCTGATCGGCCCTCCGATCAGGCCGTCCGGCAACGACTGGCAAGCCGCCCTCAGGCTCAGGGATCAGGCCCGATCACAGATCCTCGATCGCATCGGCGAGCCTGATCTGAGCGACCGCAGTTGATGCACGCGGTTATGGGAGGGGTTCGGATTCCAGCAACAGGTTATTTGGTGGTGGCACGCAGTGAGTCACTGCCGGGGTTGCGGCTATAGGCCTTGACGTCATGCGGCAGGGTATAGAGGGTGTCGAGCAGATAGCGGGTCAGGCGCAAAATCTCGCGGGCATCCTCATGGCCCCACTGCTGCTCCATAGCCCGCAGTTGCGGCATACGCTCGGCCCACTCCAGCAACGGCCTGGGGATCAGCTGCAGTTTAGCCAGCGCCGTCAACATCTCCAGCAGCTCACCGGGCTCCGCTAGCCGCCCCGCAGCGGCGGTGCCGATCGCCCGCCTGGCCATGACTACGGCGCTTTCGTAATCCTCAGTGAGCAGGGCATTGACACCCATAAGATAGGGTGTGCCGGCCTTGATCGGCCAGGAAGGTCGTGCCACGGATTGATGTTTCTCGTAGGGGAAGGCCCGGTAATCAACAAAGCCCTGCTCTTCTCGCCAAACGACAAACACGAAATGGGTGCACTCCAGACATTGCCAGACATCGGAGTAGAGATCTGCGTTGGTTTCAGGGTGGCGAACGTGGCCACGAAAGACGCGGCAGAAACGGCCCTGGCCACCACAATAGAGGCAAACCAGGGAGTTTACGGTGAATTCTCGACCGGCAAAGCCGCGTCCGAGTCCCAGGTCACGCCAGTCCAGCATGGTCGACTCCTCCATAATGTGCAGGCAGCAGTAGCCCTACCACTATTATGGTTATAGCTGTTTTTAACCCGCTTGGGGTTCTTCGGTCTAGTGTCGGTGATGCAGTCAGGGGGGCTTGAGCCTGAGACGGTGCCATCTTCCGGTGAACAGATACTCTGCCAGCCGTGCTTAGAAGAACAAAGGCTCGTAATCAAAAGCAGGGGACCGAGCCAATATCAGCCTTAGAAGCTGGACAGTCTTAACCGTCACCGGTACGACACTAATAAACATCTTGGCGCGCCCTGCCCCTGGTGCCTCCGAATCTTTAGTTTGATAACCATGACTAGTGAGCCATTCTGCGATCATATACTGCTTTAAAAGCGGTAGCGTCTTCTGTTTTGACGCAATATCCACACAGCCAGACCCTAAAATCGCTCACGCGGTTGAGTTAGCCGATATCATCGTCATCCCTACCCTTACCGATCAACGCAGCATCACGGCCACCATAGATACGGTTAGGATCATCGCTGTCGCTAACAAACCGATCGCAATTATCATCAACAACTACACAGACAATCGGAGGTTCGAAATGCCTAAAGAATGGATCACTGATCAAACCCAAATCAAGGCCGTTTACGGTATGAGAACCACGACTCTATTCGAGCGAGTTATCCAGGATGGCAAGGAATGGCTGAGTAATATACATAACAATCATGCTGAGCATCAGCTGCGTAAAAGCCAATTACGGCATGAGGCTATCTACGATTCGATCATCTCACTAAGGGCTACTCGATGAACCTATAAACACTGGAGGAGCTTGAGCGATCAGTAGGCGGAAGACCCAGACTGGAGACAACAATGGTGCGGATGACGTTCTATCTGCGGAACCACAAGCACAGCAGCTGAAGGACTTGGCAAGAGAACACTGCCCACCTGTCAGCGTTATGCTTCGAGAGCTGGTCTGCTCACACCTGAACAAGCCTTAGGTTAATCAGAGATCAGTCATAATTCGGTAGTGTGCATTTGTGCCACTACCGCCTTATACGTAAGTTACCGGCTGATTGTCAGTAATAGACCGTAGTAGACCCTGAACCGCCTTATCCTAACCGTCTAACGCGGCAACCTAGGATGGACTGTAGCCTTGGATAGTCGTGCCATGCGTCAGTGATCGTTGGATTGCTGTGCGCACAGAATCCGCACAGGGGGCTTTCTAGAAAAACCGGATATGAACCGTAAAACCAAAACAACAAGAAACGAACAGAGCGATAAAACTCAGTTTAGTCTTTGTTTATATAGTGATTTTTAACGTAGCCAAGGGGTGATGAAGTTGGTGCCCGGAGCCGGACTTGAACCGGCATGATCTAAGATCGACGGATTTTAAATCCGTTGCGTATACCAATTTCGCCACCCGGGCATCGGGTGTGTGCTGATAACCAACACAGTGCTGCGGGTGTTTTAAAATGGAGGCTGGAGTCGGAATCGAACCGGCGTTAACGGAGTTGCAGTCCGCTGCATGACCACTCTGCCATCCAGCCGGATGACTTAATACCAAGCTAAAAGCTTATTTTCGTCAGACCGTTTTGAAAAAAAACGGTAAAAATTGGAGCGGGAAACCAGGTTCGAACTGGCGACCTCAACCTTGGCAAGGTTGCGCTCTACCAACTGAGCTATTCC
>JBFFKD010000412.1:0-2878 GCA_041555595.1 Motiliproteus sp. | reverse complement strand
GGTTCTGGTCATGTCGTTGGTCAATACGCTAGCACTGTTAGCGGCACATGCGTTGTGGGTGGGCCATATTCAGCGGGTGGTTAAGGCGTTTCGGCTAAGGTTAGAGCAGATTGGTCGATTGGATCTTCGGTCATTTAAAAAGTCGGGTTCGATCGAGCATAAGGTGATCGATAGTATTGAATCATGGCGGCTGCAGGAGCAACAGCGGCTGCAACAGATCCATCTGCAGATCGATCAGATTTGCCTGCAATCTACCGCGACGGCTGTCGACAGGGCACGTATCAATGATCAGCTTACGAGTCTGCGACTGCTGCTCAAACCGGCTCCGAGCCGCAGCTGATGAGGTTAATCGCTAGTCGGGCTATTTTTTTCTGGTAATTTCAATTTGGCTTATTAAAATCACTGTTTTTGACTGCTAATTAGGGTGATTCTGTGGCTGGTCAGTTCGTAGGTCGGCTCAAGCTATATTGGCGATGTTATCCTGTTCTGATCTTTCTATCGGAGCTATAAGGAGTCTTCAGTGACTACGAAAACCAGAAAGCTAGATCGCATCGATCGTAATATTCTGCGTCAGCTGCAGAACAACGGCCGGATGTCGTATGTTGATCTGGCTTCCGAGGTGGGGTTGAGTACCACTCCCTGTCTAGAGCGAGTTCGGCGGCTAGAGAAAGACGGGGTGATTAAGGGCTACACCGCACTGCTCGACCCGCAGTACCTTGAAGCCGGATTGTTGGTGTTTGTCGAGATCAGTCTGACCTATCGATCACCGACCATCTTCGAAGACTTTAAACGCGAGGTGCTTAAAATTCCGCAGGTGATGGAGTGTCACCTGGTTTCGGGCGAGTTCGACTATCTGATCAAAGCGCGGATTGGCGAGATGTCGGCCTATCGTGAGCTACTTGGTGAACTGCTGATTACGTTACCCAACGTCGACAAATCGCGTAGCTACATCGTGATGGAGGAGCTCAAAGAGACCTCGGCGATCCGGATACAAGACCTAAAGTCGTTCGATTAATCGAAGGGTTTGGCTACATAGGAAGGTAGTCCAGAAACTTTAAATTGAAGATCTGTAGAAGGTCAAATCGTCCCGATGGTATTAAATAGATCTCGAGTGTTATTGATGGCGCTGCTATCCACTTTATTGTGGATAGAACCTGCTCAAGCCAGTAACAGGTGGGATATCTTAAGGTGGTGTACCTCCGCATCCCATGATGAAGCTGCGCGGTGTGAGGGTTTTCTGCTTGCGGCATTGGATTTGAGGACCAGTGACGATTTTCCAGAGCCGAAATCTTGCTTTCTGCCTAACACTCGTTTGCCTCACGTTCGTGAAGAGGTGGTTATCTGGCTAAAGGAGAACAAAGTTACATCTGAAAACAGTGGCTTAGCTCTAGTATCGCGTGCCATCAAAGAGCAGTATCCCTGTCCCAATTAAGTGTGGAGTGGGTATCGCACCTGTTTTGAGCATACCTCCCAGCTCAGCGACTGATTATGTCCAAGCCAGAAATCCTACCTCAGAAAATTTCTAACAGTTTCCGTCTGAATGATTGGTAAAGCCGCATCGATCAGAGGCGCGTGGACACGCAGAAGTGAATTGGTTTAGCCCGTCGCTGAAAAACAGGTGCTTATTTGTAACAAAGCCAAGATTTAGCGGCTTCTAGTTCAGTGTGAACAGTAAGCTCCATACCGTAATAAGAAGAGGCGTTCTTATAATGCTGTAGGAGGTTCAGGGGGGCGGAGCGGTGGACCAGGGCTACCCGCCTACATTGAGGAAAGTCATCCTTGAAGCCTTTCAACTGCACATAGATATCGACCGCACGGATGGAATCAAAGCTCACCTCTCGGTAATCGGTAAGCAGTCGTTCAACATCTTGAGTATCAAGCAGCGAAGCAATTCTTCCTCTTGATGCCTTGATATCTTCCAAGTTGATCTCATTAGACCGCGTAATTTGGAGGTATTTATTGCTTCTATAGCTAGAGGTGAGAGCTTTCATGCAATGTCTCCTAGCGCTGATTACAATCTCGAATGTCTAATCATAAATCGTGTTTGTGCGCTGCACAATAAATTTGTGATAAATATCATAGCGGTTGCAGGGGCAGTAGCGGTATAAGCACCGGAGTTGCGTATAGCGCAGGCTCACGAAGCTAGAAGTTAACAATGCAGCGTTCTACAAAATTCTTGTTGCCAGTGGGGGCTTCTGCCCCTTGAGTTTATGGCAGCATCATTGCCCGATCTTTGATGTGCTTGGGTAGGTTAATGCCGTACTTTGTCAGGCCCTGGCGGCTAAATAGCAGTTGTGTTTTCACCTCTTGTTGAACCGCTATTGAGGACGGTTTTGCACCACCAAGGATCTCTCGGGCGATTGCACCTGCACGCTTGCCATGCGAGACCCCATCCAGCACTAACGCGCCGACAGCCTGTTCCGGGCCCACATGATTTTGAATCGAAAATACGGGGATTTTAGCGTGCTTAGCCGTCCAGCGGATGTTCGTCATATAATCGATAACCCCGTTATCATCATGGACAGCGTGGTAGCCAATCAAAATAATCGCATCATAGTGCTGATGTGCAGTCTCAACAATTGACTGCCACCCATCCCATGTGGAGCTATCAATAAAACTTGCTTTGGCACGGCCAACCTTGATGGCATCATTGTGATGTAACTGGGTCTCTTTCTGCCCAAGTCCTGAAATACTGCCGTCTGATAGAACCAGGATTTTACGGCTATCGGGCAGCGTTGACGTCACAACTCTGAGCAGTTGTACCACTGGCACCCGCTCCAGAATCCCGGTCATATTTATCTGTCGCTGCTGGTTCGTAAAGTAATTTCTTGGATTGGCATTGATACCGTAGAAAACGGTGGGGATACCTGATAACGCC
>JBFFKD010000411.1:0-2895 GCA_041555595.1 Motiliproteus sp. | reverse complement strand
TCGCATCCCAATTGGTGTTGACGATACGTTCAACTTGGTTCACCAAAAAACCCAGAATTTGCTGATTATATTCGGTCACAATGACAAAGCTGGTTGCAACCGCCTCATCGCTGATCGGCCCTTGTCCGATCGTGGCACTCAGGTCCAGCACGGGGATCGCGCTACCACGAATATGCGCCACACCTTTCACCCCCGCTTTAAGCTTTGGCATCATGGTCAGCTTGGGGCACTGCAACACCTCACGCACCTTAAATACGTTTAGGCCATACAACTGAGACCCTGCGAGCCGAAACATCAACAATTCGAGACGGTTCTTGCCGACCAACTGCGTGCGTTGATTCACACTATCAAGAACACCGGCCATGACACACTCCTCAGCTTGCTTAAATCAGACAGAAATCTTTAAATACCAGACGTTCAGAGCCAACTAATGCTTCATTAGTCTAATCGAACATAAAATCATAGGGCAAAATCGTGATCAAAGGTAGCCTAATACTTTACAGCTGTCTCCTTTTCTTGACTGGCAGCTACGCCTCGCAAGCCAGCAGCCTATCGCTGCCTGAGCAGGCCGAAGCGTTCCTTATTCAACAGATGAGCTCACAACTCACAACGGGAACCCAACTCGGTATCAAGTTGCGCAAAACCAACGCACGACTTAAATCGACATCCTGCGGCGCGCCAATTCAGTTTAGCTCCAGCCAACCGATCCGGGCAGGCAGCGTCAACCTAAAAGCCAGCTGCAACTATCCCCGGCACTGGAGCCACTATATTCATGCAGATGTTCAGTTACTGCGCCAAGTGCTCGTGAGTAGCCGACCGCTAACCAAAGGGCACAGCCTAACAGCCAATGATCTACGCTCAGCGTTGCTCGACCAAAACAAAATCCGCAACGGTTTTTTTGAAACGCCCGAACAGATCGTCGGCCACGTACTCAATCGCTCCGTCTCCGGTGAGACGGCCATTAATCCAAAGATGCTGACACTCCCCATCCTGATCAACCAGGGTGACAGTGTTACCATCCAGGCTGGCAGTAACGGCATCATCGTTGAGATGAGCGGAACGGCACTCGAGCCGGGACGTCTGGAGCAGCAGATTCGGGTCGAGAACAACCGCTCAGGAAAAACCGTTAAAGCCCGAATAATCGGCCGTGGAGTCGTCAAAGCGATGCGCTAATACACCCCGCAGGAGCAGGCCTTAAGCCAAAAAACCGTATCAATTCAAGCGCCCATTGATCTATACTTGCTGCACGGCGAAATTCAAAACAAATGTCATCTTTTTGCTAAAGTTTATCTGGCACCAGTCGATACCCCAGCTAGGAACAATTATTTTCAACCATTGAGGTACTTGGGATGGCCATCGAATTCAACGGCCTGTCACCGCTTAACACAGGCTCGCGTAGCAAGGTCAGCGATAGCTCGACCAGCAGCCGTAGCGAATCTACCGCAGGCCAGAAACCTGCTGCAGCAAGCACCCAGCCAGAAACTGTCAAGCTGAGCAACCAAGCTCAAACACTGAGCAAGCTGGAAGAAAACGTGGCTCAACTGCCGGACATTGACGAAGGACGCATCGCAAGCATCAAGCAAGCCATTGATGACGGATCCTTTAGCATCGACCCTGAGCGCATAGCCGGCAAACTGGCATCACTGGAAGACAAACTGTTCGGTTAATATGAACGCAAACTTACCGCTCGTTAAACACTTTTGCGAACTAATCACAAAGGGTAGCCAGACACTGGCTACCCTTTGTGATTTAAGCGATCAGGAAAAGGTCGCCATCGAAACACTTGACGCCAGCAATCTACAAAACTGCGTCGCGCAAAAGCAGCAAAATTTAGAGCTTTTAGCTGACAACACCCTGCAGCGCAACCAAACCCTGGTTGAACTCGGCTTCAGTGCAGACCCGCAAGGCTTGCAACAACTACAACAGAGCCTTCCCCCCGTTATCGCCAAAGAAGTTATTAAGCGCTGGGAGATCTTAACCGAACAACTCCAACAAGCCGCCAGCCTCAACCAGCGCAACGAACAGATCGTCCAGCGTAGCCAGGGCAACTTGACCCGTCTACTGAGCATCCTCCAGGGACAAAGCCCGAAAACCACCATCTATGATGAAGCGGGACACAAAGGCAACTACAGCGGACAGAACACCTTAGGGAAGGCATAACGATCGCTTGCATCTATCGACTTATTATTGCCAAGCCGCTAGAATCCCGCATCGCAGCCTCCCCGTAGTTCAACCGGATAGAATAGGGCCCTCCTAAGGCTTAGATAGGGGTTCGAGTCCTCTCGGGGAGGCCATTTTTACTCATTTCCTTATACCTTTCAACAAGTTAACACTTCTTTCAAAACCCCGGCCCGATCCAGTTCTGATTCTTGGCGAAACCGACGCTGATGCAATACTAGTTCATCATTAGTGATGCACCCACCCTACTGCCGCCCAATAAGGCTCGACTTGGGTACAAATACGCGCGGCAAAGAAACCCAAAAACCGGACATTCATGGCCGGTACGGCAGATGCTCAAATTTTAGCCCACCTCCTGGTCTACACTTCCCACTCAATCCAAGGAAGGAGATCACCATGCTAACGTTGACCCGTCGTGAACAAGAAACCATCACCATTGGTGACAACATCACCATCTACGTCACCCAAACCAGCCAGAACAAGGTCAAGCTGTCGATAGAAGCCCCCAAAGAGATTCAAATCCTGCGGGGCAACACCAAGTGCCGGCGCCCTAAAGGCTGACCACCCCACTCTGCATGCCTATTAGCGATCGTTAACGGGCATGCATTCACATGTTTTAACGGTTTCGCGTTAAGCAGGCATGTTAAGCCAGAGACAGCACGCTATTGAGACGCAGCTATAGCAGAGACGGTTTGTAACTCTGTAGATTGATCGGTG
>JBFFKD010000410.1:0-2903 GCA_041555595.1 Motiliproteus sp. | reverse complement strand
CCCATTACTATCTGTCGTTGGAGGTTGACCTGGAAAAGTGCCAGGCTTGGTTGGATGGCTACAATGCAGTCGCCGATCCCGAACAGCGGATGTTGATCAACGCACCGCTGATGTGCGCCATTGCCCAGGCGCTGCATCAACGGCAAGGATTTAACGGTTTTTATGGCAAGGCTGGCTTTGTCGCCTCGGAGGCGGTACACCTGGGCGTTGCCATAGCGTTGCGTGGTCAGGGCTTAGTCACTCCCGCCATTGTTGATGCTCAGGCGCTGTCACCGACGCAGATGATGCAACGTTTGAAGAGTTTGGTGGAGCGAGCCAAGTACGGCGGTCTGAAACAGTCGGAGTTTCAGGGGGCAACCGCCACCCTAAGCAGTATCGGCGATCGGGGGGTGGATCAGGTCTTTGGGGTGATTTTCCCCCCTCAGGTGGCGTTGATCGGCATCGGTAAGTTGAACCTTAAACCGGTCGTGGAGACCGGAGAGGATGGCTCCCCCCAGGTCGCTGTACATGCCCGAGTCAATATCTCTCTTGCCGCCGACCACCGGGTCAGTGATGGCTATAGCGGCACACGGCTATTGAACGACATCGACAAGCGGTTACAGAAGCCGGAGGCGTTGTGATGAAAACCCGTGCAGAGATTACCGATATCATCCTGATCGCCATCGCGGATGTTGCCCCCGACGCCGACATCGATGGGCTAGATCTGGACCAGGACTTTCGGGATGATTTGGATCTTGATTCCATGGATCTGTTGAACATCGTGATCAGGGTGGTTAAGGCCACCGACGTTCAGATCCCCGATGCCGTTGCCAATAAGCTGTTGAGCGTTAATAGCATGGCAGATTATCTGCTGGAACGGTCTTGAACTGAGGGGGAGGACGAAGTCATATCCACCGGTTTTCTAGCAACGAAATCACGACATGCTTTAACTGTCTGCGTGATCGTTACAGCCTGCTAATAGGCGACGCGCAATATCCAGAATTACACAAAACGATAGGTTGTTGATTACTCACTGCAACACTGAAGTCTAAAAAACATAAGGACTTTCCTGATTCTGGGATACCTGTCGGCTGACCTGCAATAGCTGGTTAGGCTTGAGTAGTTGGAGCTTAATCAGGCAGCCCCGAATCTATCTTGGTTACCTTGCTGGCCCTATGTTGCCGAAATATCGCTCCGCCAGTTAAGATAATCAGTCCCGCAAAGATAAAACTGAAGGTGATTTGTTGATCGGTATCGAAAGGTTCTCCGAGGATGAAAACACCCGAGAGAAGCTGTAGCGAGGGGGCCAAATAGAGCATAAATCCGAGAACAACTAGACTCAGATGTCGTGCAGCTGCAGCATAGGCCAGCAGCGGTAGGGCCGTCAAAATCCCCGCTGAGACCAACAACAGACCATCGCTGGATAGGCTGAAATGCTGCTCTCCATTCCACGCAAGCCACAACCAATAACTTAATGCAAAAGGTAGCAACAGTAGGCTCTCGATCATCAGCCCGGTTACCGTATCAAAAGCTGTTTGTTTACGGATGAGGCCATACAGGCCAAACGAGAACGCTAAGCTCAGGGCCGCCCAGGGAACTTGATGAGCACCTAATACCTTATAACTCACGCCAGTAACGGCAAGGCTTAGCGCAATTAGTTGGTAGGGAAGGATTCGTTCCTTGAGCACCCAAACGCCGAGCGCAATGCCGATCAGTGGGCTGATGAAATAGCCTAGGCTGGCACCTACTGCATCCCCGATACCGACGGACCAGATGTAAACACCCCAATTGGTGGCGATCAACAGTGACGATGCAAACAGCTGAAGTAGCAGTTTAGGTTTTGCTAGCGCATCGCGCACTGTATTCCATCGGCGGCTGAGGGTAAGCACTATCGCAACAAACACGGATGCCCAAACGAGTCGATGCAGCAACACTTCGGTGGCAGGGATGTGCTGTAACTGGTGAAAAAACAGGGCAAAACAGCCCCAGATCAGATAAGCGATAAGCGCCTGGAGCATGCTGCGGGAAAAGTCCGTCATAAACTGGCATTCAACCGAGGGGCTATCGTCTGAGCGTGTAGATATATAACCCTACCGCTCAAGTCATTAAGCAGGAATGGAAAGAGATCAATAATGGAAAGCGAGGAAGGGGACTCGGCCCCTTCCTTGTTAACCCTTAAGCAGGCTTAGTCTTTAAGACGGGTCAACACTGCTTCTGCCACGGCAGTCGACGAAGCGGGGTTTTGGCCGGTGATCAGCACACCATCCTGGACACAGTAGGGTGTCCAGTCAGGGCCCTGACTGTATAATCCGCCCCGGTTCTTCAGTTCATCTTCCAGCAAGAAAGGCACCACCTCGGTCAGTCCAACAGCTGCTTCTTCGGTATTAGTAAAACCGGTGACTTGCTTGCCGTTAAACAGTGACTCTCCCTGTGCGTCTTTAGCATTCAGCAGCACGCTGGGGGCGTGACAGACGGCGGAGATCGGCTTGTTCTGCCGGGCAAACGCTTCGATCAATCGAATCGAATCTGCATCAGTGGTTAAATCCCACATGGGGCCATGTCCTCCCGGATAGAAGATGGCGTCGTAATCATCCGCAGAGACCTCTGTTAGCCGTAGCGTTTTAGCCAGTTTTTGCTGAAGCTCGCTATCCGCATCAAAGCGACGGGTGGCATCGGTCTGAAAATCCTCGAGGGTACTTTTGGGATCAATCGGAGGCTGCCCACCCGCCGGTGATGCCAGGGTGATATTGCTCCCGGCATCGGCAAAGGTGTAGTAGGGGGCTGCAAATTCTTCAATCCAGAAGCCGGTTTTTTCTCCGGTATCACCGAGCGAGTCGTGCGAGGTCAAAACGAATAAAATGTTCATAGGGTTTTCCTTAGAAATTACCGCCGGCAATGAGCCACGGCTTAGGTCTACTGTTTTG
>JBFFKD010000409.1:0-2910 GCA_041555595.1 Motiliproteus sp. | reverse complement strand
ATTCGAACCTGCGCGTGACGGGATCAAAACCCGCTGCCTTACCGCTTGGCTACACCCCAGCAAAAAAATGAAACCAGATAATAAAAAACACCCGATTTCAAAGACGGCGTATTTTCCTTGACGGCCACTGTGTTGTCAAATTTGCGGCGGTATTTTTTGGGTGCTGCCAATGGATTAAGATGTGGTGATTTGTGGTTGGTTCTAACTGTTTGTATTTAAAGGTGTGCTGATGAAGTGCCACTGTTTTAGAATTAGTGTCAGCTTGAGGTTGTTGCCGCGTCGGAGCTCGATTTTACGGGGCAGGTGTTGTTGCTCAGGCTGGTAGTGCAGGTAATTGATGATCCAGCCATGCTGCGCCAGTTGCTGCAATCGGTTATAGGGGTCGAGTACTTTGCTGTGATTGCTTTGTGGTGCCGGTAGGCCGCGAATCCAGTAGGGCATCTGACTGACCGGTACCGACCAGCCCAGCTGTTGGTCCAGCAGCCGCTCGGGGGTCGGCGCGTGGAGCTGTTCTTCGCCGCTAATATTGAGTGTGATACCGAGCTGGTCAGAACCGTTGATGTTAACCGCGCCCTGACCCAGAGGGCCGGCCATATAAATTTTGTAGTGGTCACCGTTTTGCCACCAGCTGAGGTTGGCGGTGGTGTTGTCCTGATCGGTGCGGATGTTGATCTTGCCCAGTACTTGCCACTGAGTCAGCGGTAATAGTTGTTGTTGGCGCTGTTCCCAGCTGATGTTCTCCAGAGCTTGCGGGGGGAGTTCGGTCGGTGGGCGGGGCTGGCTGCTACAGCCGTACAGTCCCAGCAATAGAATCAAGGTCAGCGGCAGCGGTTTCCACCCGGCGAGCCGAGGCTGGTTGTGCAGCGATGCTGAGCACCAGCGGGGCTTGCCAGGGAAGGCTTGAAGAGCGGCTCGGGTCACTGGATCAGGCCAGCCTGGCGCATCGCCTCGCGAATTAACGGGCTGTCAGGGTGTTGTTGCAGCGCTGAATTCCAGACTTGCCGGGCGCTATCCTGCTGTCCCAGCTTCCAGTAGACCTGGCCTAGATGGCTGGCAATCTCGGGGTCGGGGAAGGTGTCGAAGGCGCGTAGCAAGTACTCTAATGCCAGTTTATAGTCGCCCAGATTGTACTGTACCCAGCCCATGCTATCGAGGATGGCCGGGTCGTCGGGTTTGAGCTTGAGTGCTTGGCGGATTAGCTCTAACGCTTCGGCGTGACGGTCGGTTCGATCGGTCAGGCTATAGCCCAGCGCGTTAAGCGCGGTGGCATTGTTGGGCTCGATTTTGAGGAGCTGGCGCAGATCTTTTTCCATCGCGTCGAGCCGGTCGATTTGTTCGTATAGCATTGAACGGTTGTACAGCAGCTGGGTGTTGTCTGGGTGTTGTTGTAGCCCTTCGCTGTAGACCAACAGAGCTTGTTGCTGGCGTTGTTGCTCGGCCAGCCAGCCCGCCTCCATCGCGAATAGTGTGGCGCTCTGGGCGGGGTTTTTGTCGCGGCTGCTTCGATAGATCTGGCGTAGCTGCGACTCGTCGTCGGGATGGTCCAGTAGCTTGGCGACTTCGGACATGGCTGCCATGAGATAGGGTGAGTCACCGATCTGCTGGTAGTGGCTGAGAGCCTCGTCACGCAGCTGTTTGATCTGGGCAATGCGACCCAGATAATAGTGCAGGGTCGAATTGGTGCCGAACTGTTGCGCCAGTTGCTGGAAGTAATGCTCGCTCTGCTCGATCTGATTGTTCTCGAGCATCAGTGCGCCGAGATAGAACTGCAGATTGTGATCGTTAGGGTAGTTGGTGTTGAGTAGCTCAGCCTGCTGGCTGGCCGCATCGAACTGGCCTTTTTGTAGTAGTAGGCGTGTATATAGGGTGCGTATCTGTTTGTGATCGCTTCGGTTCAGCTCTTCACGCAGGTGGCCGAGTGCGGTATCGAGGTGGCCACTGCGGGCTTGAAGGTCAGCTTCAAGCAAAATTGCGCGATCGAATTGCGGGGAGAGGTCGAGTGCTTGCTGGGTTAGTGTCAGGGCAGGGGTTAGGTCGGCGTCGAAGCGAAGTAGGCTGGCTTTGGTGTACAGCAGCTTGGGCTGATCGGGGTTGAGCTGAAGCAACTGATCCAGCAGCGTGAGGTAGTCGCTGCGCTCCTGTTGGCTCATCTGCTGTGCCCGTTCGGCCAGTGCGTCAACGGCGATCAGGGTGTGGTTGGTTAGGGCTGACTTAAGTAGCGGCTGGGCGCGTTCGATGTTGCCACGACGAACCAGCTCGGCAGCGGCGATGCTGTTGGGTTTGGGGTTGTCGGGTTCGAGTTCGGCCCAGATCAATGCGGCTTTGAGTCTGCTGTTCGGATCGCGATAGCGTTCGGCCAGTTGGGTGGCGTGCTTGGCGATGTTGATATCTTTGGTTCGTTCGGCTTCCTGGACGTAGTTACGTACCGTGATTTTGGGCATGCCGCGCTGGCCGGCTAGCTCGGCAACCAATAGCGCGTAGAGTGTCGGCGCCTCAAAGCTCCCCTGTAGTGCTTCGGGTTCGGACTCTACGGTCGCGCTTAACACGGGGCTGGTGGTTGGGCTCTGGCTGGCGCAGGCGCTGATTATCAGAGCAAGGGCTGCAGCAGTCAGGTGCCGAAGGTGCTGAAAGCGAAGTGAGTGCATAAAGCGAGCTTTACCTGGTTGTGTGACGTCGGTGCGGGTGTCGTAGATTATTATCCAGTAGCGACCTACTTGGCGGCAGATGAAATGCCCTAACTATAAGCAGCTTCGTGGCGGTTGTCAGTCATCTCGATCACCTTAGCTGCATAGACAGCAAAAAGCGGTAAAATACTGCAGCTATTTGAAGTGGATTGGGCTTAGGGAGTTTAATCAATAGTATCGGAGCGTGTATCATTGGTCGCTTGGATTTTGGGTGCTGGGGTTTAGT
>JBFFKD010000408.1:0-2913 GCA_041555595.1 Motiliproteus sp. | reverse complement strand
CCAGATTCTCCGCCAATTGATGTGAGTAGGCAGCATGATCAGCCACCAGCACCCGGGCCACACCGCTGATTTTGGTGGCTTGTTCGGCGGCAGCAGCGCAGTTCTCGCCGGCAACCAGCAGGTCGATATCAGCGCCGATCTGGATGGCGGCGGTGACGGTATTCAGGGTTGCACCCTTAAGGGTCGCATTGTCGTGTTCTGCAATTACCAGAATGCTCATATCAGATAACCTTCGCTTCGTTCTTCAGCTTTTCGACCAACTCGTCCACGCTCGCGACCATAACTCCGGCATCTCGTTCGGCCGGTGGCTCGACCTTCAGGGTCTTGAGGCGGGAGCTGATGTCCACGCTGTAATCGGCGGGCGTTTTGGTATCCAGCGGCTTGCGCTTGGCCTTCATGATGTTGGGCAGCGACGCATAACGAGGTTCATTCAGACGCAGGTCGGTGGTCACGATCGCCGGCAGGTTTAGCGACAAGGTCTGCAGGCCACCGTCAATCTCACGGGTGACTTGCACCTTGCCGTCGAAAACCGACACTTCGGAAGCGAAGGTCCCCTGAGGCATGCCCGTTAAGGCGCCCAGCATCTGGCCGGTCTGGTTATTGTCGGTATCGATCGATTGTTTGCCCAGGATCACCAAACCAGGTTGCTCGGCGTCGACCACCTTAGCCAACAGTTTGGCCACGGCCAGAGAGTCCAACTCCGCGTCAGTCTCCACCTGGATACCGCGGTCGGCACCCAACGCCAAGGCGGTGCGAATCTGTTCCTGACAGGCCTTAGAGCCCATAGACACCACCACCACCTCGTTGGCAACACCCTGCTCCTTCAGACGAACCGCTTCCTCCACTGCGATTTCGCAGAAGGGGTTCAGCGCCATCTTGACGTTGCTCAGGTCAACGCCAGTCAGGTCGTTCTTGACCCGAGCCTTGACGTTAAAATCGATCACCCGTTTAACCGCCACCAATATTTTCATCGTTTGTACCTAACTCGTGATTGTTGAATCCGGAGTACTCGAAACAAAGATCACTTTGAAGCGATCCCCTGCTCCAGCGTTTTGTCGAGCACTAGCACCTAGCACCTAGGCGTAAAGATGCTTACCGAGCAGAGGCTTCGTTGACCAACGACTGCAGGTGATAATCACGCGAGCCAAGCTGGCTATTGATACAGGTCAGTCGTTTGAAAAAATGCCCCACATCGAGTTCGTCGGTGATCCCCATACCGCCATGAAGCTGGACCGCCTGTTGGCCAACCACCCGGCCCGCATTGCCGATCTTAACTTTCAGCATCGATGCGGCGCGGGCACCTTCTGCTCCACCTTTCGCCACTTCCATGGCGGCAAAATAGAGCATGGATTTAGACAGTTCAGTTTCCATAAACATGTCGGCCAGGCGATGCTGCAATACCTGAAAGCGACTGATTGGCTGGCCAAACTGCTGCCGGGTCTTGACGTATTCTGAGGTGGCGGCTAACAGCTTTTCCATCACCCCCACCGCTTCGGCTCCGAGGGCTACGATCGCTTCGTTAAGGAGATCCTGAATCGCCTCACAGGCAGAGCCTGGCGTACCGAGTAATGTTGAAGCAGGCACCTGAACGTTTTCAAGCACAACGTCGGCAGCCCGCAGCCCGTCATTGGTGGCGTAGCCCCGGAGGGTAACACCCTGCTGCTCAGGGCTGACCAAGAACAGACTGAGGCCGTCCGTATCTCCGGGTTCACCCGCAGTACGTGCGGGCACTAGCAACAAGCCGGCACACTCCGCCCCAAGCACCACGGCCTTATGGCCATTGAGCACGAACGAATCCCCGCTCCTCTCGGCACTCGTCCGGGTCTGAGTCACATCAAAGGCGGCTTGGGGTTCGCTGTGGGCTAACGCCAGCTTCAGCTCGCCACCGACAACCTGCTCCAGCAGCTCCTGCTTCTGCGCTTCACTGCCCTGCTTCTGGATCAGCTTGGCGCCCAACAGCACCGTGGCAAAATAGGGTTCGACCAGCAAGCCCTTGCCGAGCTCCTGCTGCAGCACCGCGGTATCGACCAGATCGCCACCGATGCCGCCATACTGCTCGTCTACCGGCAGGGCCAACCAGCCCAACTCAGCAAAAAGTTTCCAGTTATCTTCGCTGTAACCGGTCGGGCTGTCTGCCAGGGCGCGACGCGTTTCGAAGTCGTAGTCATTTTTAATAAATTTTGCCGCACTATCCTGCATCATCTGCTGGATGTCGTTCAGTGAAAAATCCATTGATCTTCTCCTATAGCCCAAGCACTTGCTTAGCGATGATGTTCTTCTGAATCTCGTTGGTTCCGCCGTAGATGCTCACTTTACGATTGTTGTAGTAAACAGGTGCTGCTTTTGCGGCAAACAAGGGTCCGACCGACTCGCCATCAAAGCCGGCTTGATACTGCTCGGGCACGAATGGCAGGGCGTAAATGCCGGCTATATCAACGACAATCTCGTCCAGTGCCTGCATGATTTCCGAGCCTTTAATTTTCAGAATAGAAGATTCAGGCCCTGGTGCCTTGCCCGTTGATACCGATGAAAGCACCCGTAGCTCGGTGTATTCGATCGCCTTGAGTTCGACCTCAATCTCCAGCAGCCGTGCCATAAACACGCTATTCGACCTGACGTCCTCAACCCCCGCCGGCGTCTCATCGAGCATCTTCTTAATAGATTTCAGCCGTGCCTTGGACTCGGCGACTCGGGCTATCCCGGTGCGCTCATGGGTCAGCAACACCTTGGCATAGGTCCAGCCTTTACCCTCTTCACCGATCAGATTACTGACCGGTACGCGCACTGAGTCAAAATGGACTTCATTGACTTCACGTATGCCGTCAATGGTGATGATCGGCGTTACCGTGACTCCCGGATCGTTCATGTCGATCAGCAAAAAGCTGATGCCTTCCTGCTTACGCCCACTGTCGT
>JBFFKD010000407.1:0-2926 GCA_041555595.1 Motiliproteus sp. | reverse complement strand
GGGTGCGTGATGCTGCGGGCCAGTACCTCCAGCTCAATACCAACCTGTTACAGATCGAAAACGAGTACTACAGTGATATTCGTCCCAAGCGGGTGGTCAGCTCGGGTGAGAAGCCGCTCGATGCGCTGCGCAGTCGTGGGGTTGAGTATGTTGAGATCCGTAGCCAAGATATCAATCCGTTGTTGCCGGTAGGTATCGACGCCACTCAAGCTCGCTTTATCGACTGTTTTCTATTGCATTGCCTGCTATCTGAGGCGCCGGAGATTAGTGCTGCTGAGTGCGATCGGCTTAAAGTCAATCATGCTCGGGTGGTTCGGCAGGGGCGCCAGCCCGGCTTGCAGTTGTTGACAGCTGATGGAGAGCGACCGATGCAGCATTGGGGGCAGCAGTTGTTAACCGAAGTGATGGCGGTGGCCGAATTGATGGATCGGGTGCACGGCAGTGCCTGCTATGGTCGAGCGGTTCAGTTGCAGCGCGGTAAGCTGGATGATGCCGAGTTGACACCATCGGCGATGGTGCTGCGGTTGATGCGTCAGCGCCAGCAGAGCTATACCGAGTTTGTGCTGGCGCAATCACTTCACCATCAGGATCGGCTGTTGGCCGAGCCGCTTCCCGATTATAAGTGCGACGAACTGGATGCCATGGGGGCGCGTTCGTTGTGTCAACAGCAGCAGATCGAGCAAAACTGCTCGCAAAGTTTCGAGCAGTATCTGGCTGATTATTTCGCCAGCTAGTAGGCTGGGTTATAGGTGCTGATGAAAGCGGCTGGCTAGTTTTGGGTCACAAAACTGGTGAATAGCAGATCGTCGAGCATATTGAAGCCTTTTTCGCCGTATTCGCTAACCATGATCTGGCGGATGCTCTCCATCGCTTCTAGTCGTAGTTTTTCCCGCCCCGCCTGGCTGCTGATCGACTCCTCGGTCTGGCGGCTGAAAAGCATCACCAGGTTGTTTCGAATATGCGCCTGGTGGTGTTTTAAGTTGGCTTCGCCCTCGCGGCTTTTTACCCGGATCGAGACCTCGGCTTTGAGGTATTTAAGTGGACCGACGCCGCCATAGTTGGTGATAAACGGCGGCTGCAGTTCGATATATTCGACATAGTTGCCTCCGCTCTCCTCTTCGGCCGCAAATAGCGACAGGGGTAATAACAGCACTAGTATCAGGGCGAATAGCGAGCGCGTGAGGGTCATGGGATCTCTCGAAATAGCATCTCAGGGTATGGTTGGATCGTCGTCTTTTGCTGCGGCCAGAGCTCATTAGCAGCGGCTGACCGGGCACAGTATATAATGCCGCGATCGATTGTGCAGCGACATCGGCAGTCTAATCAAAACAGCTGTTATGAGCGGTTGATATGGCGCGCGGCTTGGCGCTAGTATGGGGTCATGTAGTCGCTGCTGATGGCTACCAAACACAATCCGTCTCTTCGGGACATACAGGGTAGGGTACGACGATGCTAGAGCAATGTCTGAATGCAAAGGAACGCTGGGGCGGTGTTAGCGACCTGATTGATCGCTGGCTGCAGGAGCGTCAGAACCTGCTGGGGTTATTTGTATCGATACCGCAGCAAGAGCTTGGTAGTGAGTTGGTCGTGGTGGTGAAGCAGTTTAGCGAAATTCTGGTCGACTATGTGTCGTCCTGGCACTTCGGTGTCTACGAGCATCTGCTAGCCGAGGCCGATGAGTTTAATGATGGCGGCTTGGATCTGGCGAAAGAGATCGATCCCAAGATTCGAGAAACCACTGAGCAGGTATTGAGCTTCAATGATACCTATTCGGAGAAAGAGCGCCTGTGTGTTCAGGACGTGGCCCATCTGAGCCAGGATCTATCTAAGCTGGGTGAGGTTTTGGCTGAGCGTTTTGAGCTGGAAGACCAGTTGATCGAAAGCTTACATACAGCACACAAAGACCGGGTTTAAATGTCTCGATCAGCGTTGGTCGGTAAACGACAGCTTGGCTTGGTAGGTCTGTTGGTGCTTGCTGCTAGCGTGCTGCTGAGCGGCTGTGGTAGTGCTGATTCGCCGAGCGATCGCTATGAGTACGCGGTACAGGGGATATATAGTGGCGCGCTTTCGAACGATAGTCGTTATGCGCTGGTAGGCTCGATCCAGCACGGAGCCAGTCTGTGGGATCTGCGGCAACATGAGCGGTTGTATAACTGGAATCATGCTGAGGCTGATCTCACTAATCTGGTTGCGACTGCATTTTCTCCCCAGAGCGATTATGCCATCACGGTAGCGCAGCAGGATCTGGTGTTGTGGCAACTTTCCGACGGCAAGCCGGTTTGGTTCTGGAGTGCTCCCAGCGGTATTCTCGATGCCGACCTGGCAGGCGGAGGTGAATGGGCGTTGTTGGGGTTGAACAACAATACCGCCCTCTATTTCGATATTCAAAATGGTGGTCTCAAACATACACTGCGCCATCAGGGGCGGGTTCGGTCGGTTGCCATCAGTCGCGATGGTCGATGGGCGTTGACCGGCTCGGACGATAACTTGGCGCGACTGTGGGATCTGGAGAGCGGTGAGCAGCTGCTTAGTGTCGAACATGGCAACGGTGTCAATACGGTGGCGTTGTCGCCTAACGGTCAATTTGCCTTCAGTGCTGGGCAGTTGGATAAAGCGTTGATCTGGAGGACGGGCAGCGGTGAGCTGCATCAAACATTAACCACCGATGAAACGTTTGTGCCGCAGCGGATCAGTTACACTGCCGCCAAATTCTCTGACGATAGTGATCAGTTGCTGACCGGAACCAGCTCGGGCTTAGTGCAGCTATGGGATGTTCGTGATGGCGTCGAGTTACGACGATGGGATATGTTCAAACGTGATCCGTTTCGCCCGACTAGTGCAACCTTGTATGGTTTGAGTTTCGGCGCTAACGGGGTTTATTACGCGTTGGCATCAAACGGTTTTGTGAACGAATTGCGCTAGTGGC
>JBFFKD010000406.1:0-2934 GCA_041555595.1 Motiliproteus sp. | reverse complement strand
GCCACTGTTTCCCGCTACCACTGGAGCAGCTCGCTTTGGTTCATTTGTTGTGCGATCAAAACAGCTATACCAGCCAACAACTCAACAACCACCTCAAACAATCCGAAGCACAACAACTGCTACTGACCCTGTTTAACAACGAGCATTTATATTGTGATTAACAGCACAATAACCCCCTGCATCGATCGCCCTTAGTGACATTCAACACATCATATAAAACGATATAATCGATTGATATTAAATAATTTTAAAACAGTCGCTCTCCGGCATTGTGTCTAGGCAGTTTTCCTATATTTCATCGGTTTTATTGAGTTTATGATCTCCCCAACGTAACTATCAGATGGGACAGCATGAACTCGAACAGTCACCGCTCAACTCAGGGCATGGGTATTGGACAGAAGATCGACCTGACACTAGCGAGCATCTTTGTCACGCTGCTCATTCTCTCGACAGCCTATCAGTTCAACAACCAACGTCAGATCGTCGAAGCGATGGTTCTGGAGCAGGCCAACACGCTATCGAGCAGTTTCTTCGACAACGTCAACACCCTGATGCTGACCGGACAGATGCATCAGCAACAGATCGCCCGCACCAAGGTTACCAGCCATTCAGGGGTTATTGACGCACGGATCATCCGCTCTGATCTGGTAAAAAAACTCTACGGACCTGGACTCGAAAGCGCCCAAGCGGTCGATCGACTCGACCAACAAGCCCTGTCCGGCCATTCCCAGCAAGTGATTAGCTCCGGTAGTGACGGTCGCGTTTTAACCCTGGTCACACCACTGCTGGCCAGTGCGGATTACCACGGTACCAACTGCATGACCTGTCACCCCGCCGAACAGGGTGCCGTGCTGGGCGCAGTACGAATCGATTACTCGCTACAGCAGTTCGACCGACAGGTCATCCAGCAATTATGGCGCAGCATCGGTCTCAACGGCCTACTGTTATTAACCGGTTGGATTATTATTCGCATCATCCTCAAACGCTTAGTCACCCAACCACTGCGTGCTATTAGCGCCACCATTGTTAACATTGAGCAAAGCGCCAACCTCGACCTCACCATCGACCTGCAGCGCAGCGATGAGTTAGGCACTGTCGCCACCAGTTTTAACAGCATGATCGAACGCTTCCGCAGCATCATTATTCATCTACACCAACTCACCGACCAGCTGGGTAGTCAGGCCGAAAACGTCAACAACACCGCCCAACAGAGCCTGTCTGCCAGCCGTCGCCTTAATAACGAAACCGATCAGGTTGCCGCAGCAATGACCGAGATGGATCAGACCTCCCTGACCGTGGCTGAAAACGCAACTCAAGCGGCCGAGGCGACCCAGCGAGTCGAACAACAGGTACGGCAGGGCCAGCAAACCGTTGCCACCGCCATCAGCAGCATCGATACGCTCGCCGAGGAACTGCAAAAAGCCAACCAGGCAACCACTGAACTCCAGCTATATAGCGATGAGATCGCCAAGGTGATCAACGTCATCTCCGGGATCGCCGAGCAGACCAACCTGCTGGCGCTTAACGCTGCAATCGAGGCCGCCCGCGCCGGCGAGCAGGGACGCGGCTTTGCTGTGGTCGCCGACGAGGTTCGTGCTCTGGCGGTTCGAACCGGCGAATCCACACTCGAGATCAAGACCATGATCGACAGCCTCCAGCAACAGAGCCGCAACGCTCAGGAGATCGTTAGCCATAGCAGCAGCGAAGCCAAAACCAGTGTCGCCCATAGCAACGAGACCGACACAGCACTTGCTGGCGTTAACCAAGCGGTCAGCAAAGTCGTGCTGTTTAATACTCAAAACGCAGCCGCCGCGGAGCAGCAGCATCAGGTAGCCGGAGAGATCAATCGTAATATCGATATGATCAACGAGATCGCCAACGAAGCCGAACAGAGTGCCTACCGTACAAGCGATGCCTGCGATCAGATCAACCAACTGACCCAGCAACTCGACAGCATCATCGACCAGTTCAAGGTCAAGCTGTGAGACTGATTAAGCGATAATACAGGCACAAAAAAACGCGGCTCTTATTTGATCATAAGGCCGCGTTTTTATTCGGTCAGGATTGGTGCGCTAGCAGCTGCTGCGCAGATCAGTTACTTCTTGCCGGTCATATCCTGATGCCAAAGGTCATGATGCTGCTTTGCCCAGCTCTCATCGACATGACCTCCAACCATCCCTTCCAGCGCCCCTTCGGTTCCAACCGAACCGATATAGGCGTGCGCCAGGGTGCCGCAGATCAACAGCAAGGCCGAGATCGCATGGATCACATTGGCCAGTTGCAGATCCTCGCGTAGCTCACTGGTGTAGAGCGGAAAGTCCAGCACCAAACCCGAGACAGACAGCGCAATACCGGCGACCACCAGAATCCAGAACCACAGCTTCTCGCCGCCATTCATGTACCCTGCATGCGGGTGCTTACCCTTGATCATACCGCCACCCTGAACGAACCAGCGCAGATCGATACCACTAGGGATATTGTTCTTGAGCCATTTCGCAATCATCACGGCCAGACAGAGCGCAAACAGCACGCCAAGATAGTTATGTGACGATTTGGCCAACTGCAGATAGCTGGCAAAGCCCGATTTCCCCATCACCTCCGGCAGAAAATAACGGCCGTACAGCAGGCTCAACCCAGACAGCGTCAGGATGATAAATAATCCCGCTACCGTCCAGTGCAGATAACGATCCCACTTGCGCCAGCGCTCCACCGTGGAACCTGTACGCGGTTGATCGAGCTTATTCGAACCGACCAGCAGATAGACAGCCAGTAAAACCAGCACTGTGCCGGCCAGCGCCCACTTACCGTAAGGCTGAATCTGTATTCAGCCAGTTATTGCTACGGTAAGAGAAAAAGATCAGGCTAAACAGCAAAAGGTTTACCTTGGGGCCGTTGTTTCAATTGGAGAAGACTCAGAAGTGATTCCTTTCATGC
>JBFFKD010000405.1:0-2936 GCA_041555595.1 Motiliproteus sp. | reverse complement strand
GGTAGCTGTTAATGGGACTGTTGAAAACTGTCGATAGCAGAGTAAAGGACTCGAGCATTCACGATCACGCCATCGGCATCCAGATCGACTACATTGGAGTTCAAATCACTCGCGTATGCAGTGCTCGCTCCCAAATAACCTTGCTATACAGGCCCTGCAGATCAAACTGGAGAGAGAACTGCTCGAGGTATAACTGATCATCTAAACCACACACTCCAACGGAAACAAACCTTACAGAAAAAACACTAAACACACTCACAACGGTAACGATCCCCTCCTAAATAACGATTATCAATTAGCCAACTCTAATTTCAATATCAGCTCTCCGATTGACTCTTACGCTCTATGGTGACAAGACACGAAAACCGTTACTATCAACGTCTTTGTCAAACTTACACGGACAGTTGTACATTCATGCATTCAATGGATCGAAGCCTCATCTTCAAGGTATCTCGCGCAGGCGCTGTCCGGAGAGGTGCCGTGTGCCGTCTGGTTACGGCTTGGTTCGGTCTATTGCTGCTAAGCATGACATTTTCTTTGTCAGCCAACGATTTCAGCGTCGATATGCGCGATACCGACATCAAGGAATTTATCGCCACCATCGGCAAGCTGACTAACAAGACCATCATCATCGATCAGCGGGTCAAGGGTAAGATCAACATCCGCAGTCCACGCTCAGTCAGCTCGAACGAGCTCTATCAGATATTTCTGGTACAGCTGGGGGTCAGCGGCTTTGCCGTGGTTGATCTGGGTAACGATATTCTCAAGGTAATCCCGTCCCAAGGCGCAAAATTGGAAGGGATCGAGGTACAGACGGACAACAACCCGCTGCCTGCTATCTCCGAGCAAGTGATCACCCGGGTGGTGCAGGTCAATAATGTTGATGTTAACGCGTTGGTGCCTATCCTAAGGCCACTCGTCGACAACAAAACCGGCATCATCGCCCCCTACCCGGCCTCAAACGTGATTCTGATCACCGACCGAGAGTCCAATGTGCGGCGGTTATTGAAAATTATTATCCAGGTCGACAAAGCCGATACCGATGATACCGAGATCATCAAACTCTTTAACGCCTCAGCCAGTGAGATCGCCCAGACCCTAACCACGTTAGTTCGCGAGCAAGCTAAGGGAGCCGAGGGCGCCCGTAAGCTGCCCAGAATCTCCGCCGATGAGCGCACCAACAGCCTGATCATCCGTGCCGACAAAGCAGCTCGCGTCTATCTCAAGCGAATTATCACCAAACTCGACAACGAGGTTTCGACCGACACCAACACCCGAGTGCACTACCTTAAATACGCCAAAGCGGCTGATCTGGTGACGGTACTTGAAAGCATCAGCAGCTCGATCATCGATGCCAACAAGACTTCCGCTGGCAAAGCCACCACCCAAGCCCCATCTAACATCAATATCAAGGCGCACGAATCGACCAATAGTATCGTCATGTCGGGTAGTCCGCGGTTGATCAAGGATCTGACCCAGGTGATCAACAAGCTCGATATCCGCCGGGCACAGGTATTGGTCGAGGCGATTATCGTCGAAATGTCGGATTCAAGACTCAAAGAACTCGGCGTCGACTGGCTGATGGGCAACGCCAGCAGCAGCGGCAGCATTCCGTTCATTAACATCAACAACACCTCGCGCCTTGCAAACGCAGCGGACGCCTCGACTCCGCTCGAAGCGATCGGTTCGGTGGTTGCAAACCAAGGCGCCTCGCTTGGGTTTGGCAAACTGACCGGTGAAGGGTTTAACTTTGCCGCGCTGTTGAATGCGTTGCAGAGCGACACCAACTCGAACGTGCTATCGACCCCAAGCCTGATGACAATGGACAACGAAGAGGCGTCAATTTTGGTCGGTGAGGAGATTCCGGTGATCACTGGCAACACGGTAGGTGATAACAATACCAACCCGTTCCAGACCATTACCCGTCAAGATGTCGGAATCAAATTAAAGGTCACCCCGCAGGTCAACGATGGCAGCGCCGTGCAGTTGAAGATCCAGCAGGAGGTTTCATCGGTATCGTCTTCGACGGTAGAAGGCTTTATCACCAAAAAACGCGAAATCAATACCTCGGTGCTAGTCGATGATGGCTCGACCATTGTGCTGGGTGGCTTGATCGACGATGCAGTCGACGAGAGCTCATCCAAAGTACCCTGGCTGGGTGACATCCCGGTATTGGGCAAGCTGTTCAGCTCCGAGTCGACCACCGTCTCGCGCCGCAATCTAATGATCTTCCTACGCCCCACCATTATCCGTGACCAGAAAACCATGGCCGATGTTAGCAGCAACAAATACGGCTATATCCGCACCCAGCAGCTGATGCTGCAAGAGCAGGGTGTAGCCCTGTTCGATGAGACCAATCTGCGGGTCTTGCCGGAGTGGACCGGCATGGGGCCATCAATGAGCAATATCGTGCCACCGCCACATTTGAGCGATATTGATCAACCGTCGACACCCGAGCCTGCAGCGCAGTAACGGTTATGAATAACGACTCCGCCGCGACGGCTGCAACACCGATTACCGGCGCCACTGGGCACTTGACGCAGGCTGCACAACCACAACTGCCGTTCAGCTTTGCCAATCGGTTCAAGCTGACATTAAGCTGGAACGCCAACGTCGCAACCCTGCACCACACCGCCAGCACGCCACTGAGTGCTCTGCTGGAGGTACAACGTTCGCTGCAACCCCTACAACATCCGCTGCAACTGCAATGCCTCGACGAGGCGGTGTTTGCTCAGTTACTCAGCCGTGACTACCAACAGAGCAGTCAGGCCAATTTGGAACTGATGGAGCAGATCGGTGACGAGGTCGACCTGTTTAAGTTGGTCGAACAGCTGCCTGAAAACCAGGATCTACTGTCCAATCAGGACGATGCACCGATCATCAAGCTGATCAACGCGCTGCTGTCCGAGGCGATCAAAGAGGGCGCATCGGATATC
>JBFFKD010000404.1:0-2941 GCA_041555595.1 Motiliproteus sp. | reverse complement strand
CTGCATTCATCGCTGAATGCAGCCCTTTTCGCTATCGAGTGATCCTTACTTTACATGTTCGGGTAGTTCGGGCCACCTGCGCCTTCAGGGGTTACCCAGGTAATGTTTTGCGACGGATCTTTGATATCGCAAGTCTTGCAGTGGACACAATTCTGCGAGTTGATCTGGAACCGCTTGGCGCCGTCTTCCTCTTCGATGATCTCGTAGACGCCGGCCGGGCAGTAGCGTTGCGCGGGTTCGTCGTACAGTGGCAGGTTGCGCTCAAGCGGGATGCTGGCATCTTTTAGCTTGAGGTGGCAGGGCTGCTCCTCTTCGTGGTTGGTGTTGGACAGAAACACTGACGACAGCTTATCGAAGCTGATGACGCCATCGGGCTTGGGATAGTCGATCTTGTTGCATTCGGCAGCGGGCTTCATTTGAGCGAAGTCAGGGTTGCGATCGTGCAGCGTGATCGGCATCTTACCTTTGAACCAGTTCTGGTCGACATAGTTGAAAGCGCCGCCCATCATCATGCCAAACTTGTGCATCGCCGGTCCGAAGTTGCGGGAGCGGTGCAGCTCGTCGTTGAGCCAGCTGGCATTATAGTTGTCGGCGAATTGGCTAAGTTCTGCGCCAGTGGCGCCACCCTTGAGGGCTTCGATCACGGTATCTGCCGCCAGCATGCCGCTCTTCATCGCGGTATGGCTGCCTTTGATCTTGGCGAAATTGAGCGTTCCGGCATCGCAGCCGATCAGCAGGCCACCGGCGAAAGTCATCTTGGGTAGCGAGTTGAAACCGCCTTTGGCGATCGCGCGGGCACCGTAGGAGACCCGTTTTCCGCCTTCGAGATACTTTTTATAGACCGGGTGGTGTTTCATCCGTTGCATCTCGTCGAATGGACTCAGATGCGGGTTGGAGTAGCTCAGATCGGTGATCAGGCCCAGTACCACCTGATTGTTTTCGGCATGGTATAGGAAGGATCCTCCCGGGGCGTTATCGCCTAGCGGCCAGCCGGCACCGTGCAGAACCAGGCCTGGCTGATGCTTATCGGGATCTATATCCCACAGTTCCTTGATACCGAGGCCGTAATGCTGCGGATCGGAATCTTTATCGAGCTGGAATTTCTCGATCAACTCTTTACCCAGATGACCGCGGCAACCTTCGGCGAAGAGAGTGTACTTGGCGTGCAGTTCCATGCCTGGCATGAAGCTGTCTTTAGGTTCGCCGTTCTCGTTAAGACCCATATCACCGGTAGCAATGCCCTTAACCGAGCCATCATCGTTATAGAGAATCTCGGCGGCAGCGAAGCCGGGGAATATTTCGACACCCAGCGACTCAGCCTGCTCGGCCAGCCAGCGGCACAGATTTCCCAGGCTGATCACGTAATTGCCTTCGTTGTGCATGGTGGCGGGCACAAACGCGTTGGGTAGTTTCTTGGCGTTGTTTTCGTCTTTAAACAGGTAGATCTCGTCACCCACAACTGGAGCACCGAGGGTCAGTCCCATCTCTTTCCAGTCGGGGTAGAGTTCGTCCAGTGCGCGAGTTTCAAATACGGCACCAGAAAGGATATGAGCACCAACCTCAGAGCCTTTTTCTACCACACAAACCATCAGTTCCTGCTCGTTGGCTTGTGCCTGTTTCATCAATTGGCAGGCGGCTGATAATCCGGCGGGGCCAGCACCGACAATAACAACATCAAACTCCATCGCTTCGCGTTCCACAGCCTTCTCCTAAACAGTACGTAAAATGATATTCATGAAAATTGCGATACGACCCGGGCGCTCATGGCTGCCTTGGTGTCGCCTTAGTTATCGTGTAAATCTGGAAAAGCGGCTCGATTGAAAGACGCTAAAACTTTGGTCGCAACTTGAGTGGGAAGGATTGTAAGTAAAAACCCCTATTTATTGCAAGAATCATTTGCATGTAATAAGTTGTGGTGATAATTTACTAGGGAAATTACGTATTGGTCGGTTTTGGCTGGATAATTATCCGATGGTTGTTCAGACGTTTTTTGCCGATCAGTGATTCAACAGAATTTTAAGCGCCAGAGATCCGTTGTTCTGGCGTTTTTTTATACGGTTCCTCATGGTTCCGATAAATAATATTGGGATGATCAATCGCGTAATCTGGCTTTGTGCGTATGTGAATTGGTCATATTTAATTGTTTATACAGTCAGCAAAAACTTAAACGAGGAACTCCATGAAAGTTCTAGTAGCTGTTAAACGAGTCATTGACTATAACGTCAAGGTTCGAGTGAAAAGTGATCAAAGTGGCGTCGATCTAGCCAACGTCAAAATGGCGATGAACCCGTTCTGCGAGATCGCTGTTGAAGAAGCGGTTCGTTTGAAAGAGAAGGGTGCTGCAGACGAGATCGTGGTGGTATCGATCGGCCCTAAGAGCTGCCAAGAGCAAATTCGTACCGCTCTGGCACTCGGCGCCGACCGTGGTATTCAGATCGAAACCGAAGACGAACTTGAGTCTTTGGCGGTCGCTAAACTGCTGGCTAAGGTTGTTGAAGAGGAGCAGCCAGGACTCGTTGTTCTGGGTAAGCAGGCGATCGATTCTGATAACAATCAGACCGGTCAGATGCTGGGCGCGTTGACTGACATGCCACAAGGAACTTTCGCTTCTGAAGTTGAAGTCGCCGATGGTAAAGTCGCCGTCACCCGCGAGATCGACGGCGGTCTGCAGACCGTTTCCTTGACCCTCCCTGCGATCGTCACTACCGATCTGCGTCTGAATGAGCCTCGTTACGCCTCCCTGCCTAACATTATGAAGGCCAAGCGTAAGCCGCTCGATACCAAGACGCCTGCCGATTACGGTGTCGATACCGCAGCACGTTTGAAAGTGTTGAAGGTTGAGTCGCCTGCCGAGCGTCAAGCGGGCATCAAGGTGGCCAGCGTTGATGAGCTAGTCGAGAAACTGAAGAACGAAGCGAAGGTGATCTGAGATGAGTATTCT
>JBFFKD010000403.1:0-2948 GCA_041555595.1 Motiliproteus sp. | reverse complement strand
TATCAAGTGGTGATGCAGTTAGCACCGGGTGATGTTAAAGGCTATGTCGCCGCGCGGATCGATAGCGGGAACGGTATTACCTGGTGGCTCAAAGATAACCAATGGGAGCCGTTTTGATGGGGGGATACGAGACGAGTTCTGAACTCACCTCGATGGGATCAATCACTCCTTGTCATTGTTGTGACGAGCTGATCACTCTGTTCAACGGTATATTTATCGATCGCTGGAATACCGAATTGGTTGGCGGTGGCGATGAACCTATCTATCGTCCGGCCGACGCCGAACATAGTCATCATCGGGTGATTTTTACCCATGATTATTTCGCCAGTGCGTTACATGAGATCAGCCATTGGTGCATTGCCGGCACCGAGCGTCGCTTGCTGGAGGACTTCGGTTACTGGTACCGACCCGATGGCCGTACTGCCGAGCAGCAAGCGGAGTTTGAATCGGTCGAGGTTAAGCCGCAGGCGCTGGAGTGGATGCTGGCGCGCTCGTGTGGGTTTGATTTTCGGATCAGTTGCGACAACCTCAGCGGCGAAGCTAGCGATAGCGGCAGCTTTAAAGATAGGGTCTATCAACAGGTTTTGGATTATTTAGCTGTCGACGTAAACTCCGGCAATCAAAACCTGGGTGCGCCATTAAGATTGGCAGAGCGCCCTCGATTGTTGATTGCCGAACTCTGCCGGTTTTATCGCCAGCCTCGGCTCAGTGCTGGGCTTTTTAGCCGGGCCGATCTGGACCGGTAGCCCTTATCGGTTGTTGAGGTTATGGCTGCTTGTGGGTTGCTGTCGACATCTTATGATCGCCATGGATCATTGTTTGAGGGCTTTGGGTTTTTTGTACCGGCAGCACCAGGTGCAAGCTTTGGCCGTCGGAAAATCCCAGCATCAGCTCTACCTCGGCGCCCACTTTTAGCGGTCCGTTGAGGCCTATCAACATCACATGATAACCACCGGGTTGTAACTTGACACTGCCGTGGGCTGGAACTTCGATCGATTCGACCTGCCGCATCTGTATCATGCCGTTGTGTTCTTTATGCTGGTGCAGTTCCGGATTGGCCGCAACCGGAGTGCTTATCTGCTGTAATAGTACCGGTTGATCGGCTGAGTTATGCAGGGTCATAAATGCTGCGCCGTTGCTGACACCCGGTGGCGTTGCGCGAACGTATCCTTGGTCAACGCTGATCTCGGCCAATACGCTAGTGGTGCTAAAAGCCATAGCCAGCGCGCAGCTAGCTACTAAACGTCGTTTCATCGAGTCATTCCTGTAGTAGTTTTTCGAGAGCGGTTGCAAGCTCAGTAACGGCTGAGTTGTGGAAGAGCAGTTGGCTAAGTTGGCCATTACGGCTGATCAGATAGATGCGCGAGCTGTGATCGACGCTATACCCCATCTGCGAATCTGGCATGGGCACCTTTTGATAGAAGCCGCCGTAGGCTGCAACGACAGGGTCGACCTCGGCTTTGCTGCCGGTGAGTCCGATCATAGTGGGGTAGAAATAGCGGCTGTACTGATCAAGTCGTTCGGGCGTATCACGGTCGGGATCGACGCTGATAAATAGCGGTTGCAGCTGTGCTTGCTGTGCCTGAGTTAGGCGGCCCAGGGCTGCGCCGACATTAGCCAGCCCGGTGGGGCAAACATCGGGGCAGGAAGCGTAGCCGAACATCATCACAACAGCCTGGCCGTTGAAGTCCGATAGTGAAACGGGGCCATTGACGCTGCTGAGGGTGAAGTTGCCACCGAGCTGCGGTCTCTGGTTTTGAGTTGGTTGGCTCTGTTGGTACAAGTAGAGTGCGTAGCTTAACAGCAGCAGTGACACGAACAGCGCCAGTGCTAAGCGCTCCAGTGAGTTGAGTTTGGTCAGCATCAGCCCGCCTCAAAGTCAAACCAGCTACCACTGCTACCGGTTTGATCGTTAATAAGTATCTTGGCACGCCATTGGCGGGTATCGAAGCTGCAGATCGGTAGCTGTATGTTGGCCTGATAGCTGCCGTCAGGCTGCTGTTTGAGTGTTGTCAGTGTTTCACCCATGAACATGGAGATGCTTTGCAGTTTGACCGTCACCTGAGGGTTGTTGTAGCCGCTTAATTCAACCCTTACTGGGAAGGGCTGGTCGGCGTTGAGCTGGTCCGTGTTGATAGTAAAGCGGATGTGGTGCTGGTCGTGACTGGCGGTGCAGCTGTTTTGAGGTAGCCGGCAGTCAGGATCAGGGGCAAACAGGTTGTCGTCTGGCTGTTGCAGGATCTGTTGTCCAAACCATAGGCTCAGTACCAGCAGTGCTGAGCAGCCCAGCAGCAGGATGATGAAGATCGAGTTGCCGGAGCGTTTCTCGGTTGTTGAGTCGAACGTGGACACGCTTGTTTGGCCTTGTCGTTATTCGATCAGAGCATGATCGGTACGGAAGGGGTGGGCTTCGTAGGTGCCGAGGATACGAATGTCCAGCGCGAAGAAATCCAGCTCCTGCAGTGCCAGTTGCATCGAACGTTGGTCTGGATGCGCCGCAACATCGAGATGAAAACTGCAGTTCTTGAGCGTTCCGCCTGCCATATAGCTTTCCAGCTTGAGCAGGTTGATATTGTTGGTGGCAAAGCCTCCCATGCATTTATACAGCGCTGCAGGAATATTGCGTCCGGTAAACATCATAGAGGTGATATAGCGTTTGTGCGGCTGGTAGGCCGGCATGGCTTGAGTCTTGGACAAGATGAGAAAACGAGTGGTGTTGCCTTCGACATCCTGCATGTTGGTTTGCAGGATATCCAGATCGTATAGCTCTGCTGCCAGAGAAGAGGCAATCGCGCCTAGATATCGGTTTTTACTGGTGCTGAGCTTTGCAGCGGCACCGGCAGTGTCGAACATCGCCACAGGCTCTAGCTTTAGTCGCTTCAAATGGTCGGCACACTGAGCCAGTGCTTGTGGGTGCGACCCGACCTGTTTAAGTTGTTCGATTGAGC
>JBFFKD010000402.1:0-2952 GCA_041555595.1 Motiliproteus sp. | reverse complement strand
TTATCGGCGTTGGCTGCTGAGTCGGCCGTCCGTGGCTCCTGTGCTGCTCCGTTAAAGCTCTGTCGCATTACCGGTTAGTCGCATAGCGCATCCAGCTTGCTCTTCAGCAGCTTGTTGACCTGGCCAGGATTGGCGGTGCCTTTGCTGGCCTGCATCACCTTGCCCATGAAGAAGCCCAGCATCTTGCCGCGCTTGTCGGGTTCGGCTGCCTTGTACTGCTCGACCTGAGGTGTCGCAGCCGCGATAACGTCATCGACCATCCCTTCGATGGCGCCGCTGTCGGTGACCTGCTTGAGCCCTTTGGTTTCGATGATGCTGTCGGCATCGCCCTCACCGTTCCAGATCGCTTCGAACACCTGTTTGGCGGCTTTGCCGTTGATGGTGTCGTCTTTGATCCGTGCCAGCAGTAAACCCAGCGCGTCAGCGGTAACCGGGCTGTTGGCGAATTCGATGTTGTTGCTGTTGAGGTATTTGGACAGCTCCCCCATGACCCAGTTGGCAGCCAGTTTAGCGTCGCCGCAAGCCGTGGTGACGGTCTCGAAGTAGTCAGCGGTATCGCGGTAGGCGGAGAGTACGCCTGCATCGTAATCGCTCAGGCCGTATTGCTCGACGAAACGGGCGTGACGGGCATCGGGCAGTTCGGGTAGGGTCTGGCGGATCGCCTCGACATAATCCTGATCGATGATGATCGGGAGCAGGTCCGGGCAGGGAAAGTAACGGTAGTCGTTGGCTTCCTCTTTCGAACGCATCGAGCGGGTTTCATCCTTGTCGGCATCGTACAGGCGGGTGGCCTGTTCGACCCGGCCGCCGTCTTCGATCAGGTCGATCTGACGGATGATCTCACCCTTGATCGCCTTCTCGATAAAACGGAACGAGTTGATATTCTTGGTTTCGGTACGGGTGCCGAACTCGGCTTGGCCCTTGGGACGAACCGACACATTGCAGTCGCAGCGGAACGAGCCTTCGGCCATGTTGCCGTCACAGATCCCCAGCGTGGTGACGATGGCGTGGATCTTCTTGACGTAGGCGACCGCTTCTTCGGCGCTGCGCATGTCAGGCTCGGAGACGATCTCCAGCAATGGCGTACCGGCCCGGTTCAGGTCGATGCCGGTCATGCCGGGGAACTGGTCGTGCAGTGACTTGCCGGCGTCCTCTTCCAAGTGGGCGCGCGTGACGCCAATCCGTTTGTGCTCGCCGTTGGCCAGTTCGATGTCGATATGGCCGAGGCCGACGATCGGGTGGAACAGCTGGGTAGTCTGGTAGCCCTTGGGCAGATCGGGGTAGAAGTAATTTTTGCGGTCGAACACCGAGCGATAACCGATCTCGGCGTCGATCGCCAGGCCGAACATCACTGCCATTCGCAGCGCTTCGGCGTTAAACACCGGCAGCGTTCCCGGCAGGGCCAGGTCAACGTCGCAGGCTTGGGTATTGGCTTGGGCACCAAAGGCGGTGCTGGAGCCGGAGAAGATCTTGGACTTGGTGGCTAGCTGGGCGTGGATCTCCAGCCCGATGACGACTTCCCATTCCATCTTAGCAATCTCCTTCAAGAACGCTGGCGGGGGTTTGTTGGTGCCAGTCGGTCGCTTGCTGGAACTGATGGGCGACATTGAGTAGCTTGGCTTCGGCGAAGTAGTTGCCGATGATCTGTAGACCGACCGGCAGTCCCTCAGTGGTGCCGCAGGGCACCGACATACCGGGTAATCCGGCCAGGTTAAGTGACAGGGTAAAGATATCTTCCATATACATATCGATCGGATTGGCGGTCTTTTCGCCGATCTTGAACGCCGGATGGGGGGTGGTGGGGCCCATGATGACATCGACCTGTTGCAGTGCGTCGATGAAATCCTGACGGATCATACGGCGGATCTGCTGTGCTTTTTTGTAGTAAGCATCGTAGAAGCCTTCGGAAAGGGCGTAGGTGCCGACCATGATACGGCGCTTGACCTCGTCGCCGAAACCTTCGCCGCGCGAGCGCTTGTACATATCCTCTAGGTCGACCGGATCTGAGCAACGATGGCCGTAACGAACGCCATCGAAGCGTGACAGGTTTGATGAGGCTTCGGACGGGGCGATGATGTAGTAAGCCGGTACCGCCAGTGCGGTGTTGGGTAAACTGATCTCTTTGGTGATGGCGCCGAGCGCTTCGAACTCTTTGATCGCGCTCTGGACGCTGGCGGCGATCGCCGGGTTCAGGTCGGTTGAGAAATACTCCTTCGGCAAGCCGATCTTGAGTCCCTTGAGCGGCTGGTTCAGGTCAGCGGTGTAGTCAGGTACATCGCGATCAAGACTGGTGGAATCTTTCGGGTCAAATCCTGCCATCACGTTGAGCATCATCGCCGCGTCTTCGGCGCTGCGGGTCATGGGGCCGCCCTGATCGAGCGAGCTGGCAAAAGCGATCATGCCAAACCGTGAGACCCGGCCGTAAGTCGGCTTGATGCCGGTGATACCGCACAGTGCCGCGGGCTGGCGAATCGAGCCACCGGTATCGGTGCCTGTGGCTGCCGGGGTCAGGCGTGCAGCGACTGCGGCGGCCGAGCCCCCGGAGGAGCCTCCCGGGACACAGTCGGTGTTCCACGGATTACGGACTGGACCGTAGAAGCTGGACTCGTTGGAGGAGCCCATGGCGAACTCGTCCATATTGGTCTTGCCCAGGCTGACCGCGCCGGCGGCGTTGAATTTCTCAACCACGGTGGCGTTGTAGGGCGAGATGAAGTTATCCAGCATCTTGGAGCCGCAGCTGGTGCGCACGCCCTCGGTGCAGAAGATATCTTTGTGGGCGATCGGCAGACCGGTGAAGGGGCCAGCACTGCCTGCAGAGCGTTGGGCATCGGCAGCCTTGGCTTGCGCTATCGCCTGCTCCTCGGTGATGCTGATGAAGCTGTTGTAGTCTGAGTCTTTGGCGTTGATGCGTGCCAGATAGGCAGTGGTCAGCTCGACGCTGCTGTAGTCGCC
>JBFFKD010000401.1:0-2952 GCA_041555595.1 Motiliproteus sp. | reverse complement strand
GATGAGATGGGTAAACAGGGCTGTCCAGCAGCCCCGTGGCTGTTCTTTTATCAGTGGTTAAACATTCAGTAGCAGGTGTTCGCGCTCCCAAGAGCTGACGACCTGATTGAAGGTCTCGAACTCAGAATATTTGACCCCGATGTAAGCCTTAACAAAGTTTTCGCCGAGAAGATCCTTAAGCGCTTCGCACTCATCTAGAGCTCGCAGGGCTTCATCGAGTGTTCGTGCGACCTCTACCTTGTCGCCGGGGCCATTGGTGAGTCCTTTGATCGGTGTGGTCGGTTCGATCTGCTCTTTCATGCCGAGATAGCCGCACGCCAGGGTTACTGCAATGGCCAGGTAGGGGTTGGCATCGGCACCGGCGAAGCGGTTTTCGATGCGGGTCGCGTTAGGAGCGCTGGCTGGAGTCCGCAGGCCGGCACTGCGGTTGTCGATCCCCCAGTGCATGTTGATCGGTGCGGCGATATCCGGCGCAAAACGGCGGTAGGAGTTAACGTTGGGTGCGAAGAAACTGATTCCATGCGGTATATAGCGCTGCAGTCCGCCCATGTAGTGGTAGAACGCTCGGCTATAGCCGCCATCCTTGCCCGCAAAAATGTTTTCGTTGCTGTTCATATCGACCAGGCTTTGATGGATATGCATTGAGCTGCCGGGTTCATGCTCCATCGGTTTGGCCATAAAGGTGGCATAGATGTCGTGCTTGAGTGCCGTCTCACGCAGGGTCCGTTTGAACACGAATACCTGATCGGCCAGATCCATCGGATCACCGTGGAGGAAGTTGATCTCCATCTGCGCCGCGCCCATTTCGTGAATCAGGGTGTCGACATCGAGCCCCTGCGCATCGCAATAAGCATAGAGGGTATCAATCACGGGATTGAACTCGTTGACGGCATCGATGCTGTAAGACTGTCTGGCTGTTTCGCGGCGTCCCGAGCGACCGATCGCTGATTTGAGTTCGTTGTCTGGGTCGATGTTTTTTTGGATCAGGTAGAACTCCAGTTCAGGAGCAATAACCGGTTTTAGTCCTTCGGCTTCGTATAGCTTTAAAATCTTTCGCAGGATGTTACGGGTCGAAAGTGGGTGCGGTTTGCCTTGGCTGTCGAAGCAATCGTTGATGATCTGCGCGGTGGGTTCATCGGCCCAGGGCACGAGTCGAAGGGTGGAGGGGTCCGGCACCAGAATCATATCCTTATCAGACGGATCCACCAGTTGATCGTGATTCTCGGCCCATCCACCGGTAACTGATTGGATTAAGATCGCCTCGGGGATTCGACCGTTTTCTTCGGCCAGAAATTTACGGGTCGGATAAAACTTGCCGCGGGCATTGCCGGTAATGTCAGGGATGGTGGATTCAATTTCTGTAATTCGGTTGTTCGTAAGAAAGCTTTCAAGGGCTTCCATAAATCACCTGTAGGGGCTATCTGGTTGGTCTCTGTGACGCGTTAATTGAGCGGATATCCGGATCAATTCACAGCGCAACGTTTTTTTTATTTGGATTCTGATGATTGTTTCAACAGCACTTCAGGATAGATGAAGTCGTTCCTGAATTATCTTTTTTCTGATTAAAATCGAATCATCATTCGGCTTAGGTTATCTTTCGGAGATTTCAATATCAATAGCAAAATTGTTTTTATGCCATAATTTATGGGCTTGATATGGCTTTGTAACCGAATTAATATTCGGTTATTGCTTTTCGTTTTTGTTTTTTATTTGTTTTCTGGTGTTTTTTGATTCGCTTGGCGGGTGCTGTGAGGATATGGGTATGTGTGTGAAGGGTTACGAGTCATCTTTCTATGTCGATAGCGCCAACGATAAGGCGGAATACCCTGCGCTCGAAGGCGAACAGAGCGCCGATGTTTGTATTATCGGTGGCGGATTTACTGGCTTGTCTGCGGCTTTGCATCTGGCCGAGAAGGGTTATGACGTGGTGTTGCTGGAGGCCGAAAAGGTTGGCTGGGGGGCGTCGGGGCGCAATGGCGGTCAACTTAATGCTGGCCATAATATGGATTCGGATGAATTGATCGCCAAAGTCGGATCGGACGATGCGCGTGCTTTATGGGAGATGTCGCTGGAGTCGGTTGAGCTGGTCAAGTCGTTGATTGATAGACATCAGATACAGTGTGATTTGAAACCGGGAGTGCTGCATGCGGCGGCCAAAGCCTGTGTTAACGACGAGTATCAGCGTTCAATCGAACAGATAAAAAAACGCTACGATTATGACGGGGTACGTTTCGTGCCCGAACACGAGATGCGGCAGATGCTCGGTACCGATCGGTATTTCGCCGGCGAACTGTGGCAAGACGGCGCTCATCTGCACCCGCTTAATTACGCCCTGGGATTAGCCAAGGCTGCCAGTGCTGCCGGTGCCCGCCTGTTCGAGAACAGCCGGGTCAGCGGCTACGATACCGGTGCCGGGATCGATCAAAAGGCTGATGTTCGCTCTCTCAAGGGTGGGGTTAAAGCAAAGTTCGTGATGCTGGCGTGTAACGGTTATCTGGGCAAGCTGGAACCGAAGGTGGCCGGTAAAATTATGCCGATCAATAATTTCATCCTTGCCACCGAACCGCTAAGCGAGTCAAGGGCGCGTCAGTTGATCCGAGATGATGTGGCGGTTGCGGATTCGCGCTTTGTGATCAACTACTTCCGTCTGTCGGCGGACAATCGTTTGCTATGGGGTGGCGGTGAGAACTACAGCAGTCGTTTCCCAGCCGATATCAAAGGATTTGTGCGCAAAACCATGTTGGCGATCTACCCACAGTTGAGCGATGTCAGGATCGATTACGGTTGGGGAGGTACGCTGGCGATCACCATGAATCGGATGCCGCATTTTGAGCGTATCGATGGCAACCTGTTTGTCGCACAGGGCTACTCCGGTCATGGGGTGGCGTTGGCTACTTTGGGTGGAAAACTGATGGCCGAGGCGATCGCCGGTACGGCCGAAAAATTCGATCT
>JBFFKD010000400.1:0-2954 GCA_041555595.1 Motiliproteus sp. | reverse complement strand
GTCGAGGCCCGCAACGGAGTCGAAGCACTCGGCGTGCTTGAGCAACACCCGGATATAAAGTTGGTAGTGACCGATTACAATATGGGGCATATGGATGGATTTGAGTTGACCACTAAAATTCGTCTCAAATATTCGCCGGAACAGCTGGTGATCATCGGTGTATCGATGGAAAGTGGTGGCGAACTGTCGGCTAAATTCATTAAAAACGGTGCTAATGATTTTCTACGCAAGCCTTTTTCCAGCGAGGAGTTCCACTGTCGGGTGATGCAAAACCTGGAGTTGTTAGAAACGATCGAGCAACTCCACCGAGCCGCGACAATCGACGAGCTGACCGGACTGTTTAATCGGCGCTACTTCTTTGACGAGGGTGAAAAACTGCTCAGCCAATGCCGTAAGAATAACCGTCACTTTTCGGTTGCGCTGATGGATCTGGATCATTTCAAACAGGTCAATGATAGTTACGGCCACCACGGTGGCGATACAGTGCTGCGCACCTTGTCGAAAACAATCCAGGCTAGTTTTAAGGGTTGTATCTGTGCTCGGGTAGGCGGAGAAGAGTTTGCTATTATTATGCCTGATTATGATCTTGGCGAAGCGATCGAGTTACTGGATCGGTTTCGTCAGGAGGTGGAGGAGACCCCAATCATTCACGAGCAGTCGACGATCATGACCACGTTCAGTATCGGCGTGGTTGATCAAGGGGATGATCTGGATGTGATGCTCAAATTGGCCGATGACCATCTCTACCGGGCTAAGGATGAGGGGCGAAATCGGGTTATCGGATAAACTCGAATGTTGCTAGCAGTTACTCCTCACTGAGCCGGATCAACAGTCAAACCTTATGGCTAGCATGGGGTTAAGGCCCTTTTTCAAAATTGTTGACTAAGCCACCTTAGGATACCCTTGACGAGTAACAGCCAGATACGAGCTACGGTGCCGAAAATCTGAGCTGGCACTCCCCAATCGGTAACCTTTTTCGACTTTTGAACCGTTTTTCGCTATAACATGCGGCCTGTCTGGGATCTGCATCTGTGATGCGGCCAGTGCTCCAAATTCAATGTCGATACCACCGTCCTCTATGTCATCTCATATGCTATCCAACCGAGTTTTGTTCGATGAATGATCCGATCCGTCTGACCGCTTACAGCCACGGTGCTGGCTGCGGCTGCAAAATCGCTCCCAATGTCCTTGATACCATCCTCAAGAGCAGTCTTGAATTACCGCAGGATGAGCGGTTGTTAGTTGGCAACAGTTCTAAGGATGACGCTGCGGTTTATGCCCTTGATAACGGTCAGGCGGTCATTAGCACCACCGATTTTTTTATGCCGATTGTTGATGACCCGTTCGACTTTGGCCGGATCGCAGCCACCAATGCAATTTCCGATGTTTACGCCATGGGCGGAAAGCCATCGATGGCGATCGCGATTCTGGGTTGGCCTATTAACCTGCTAGGAGCCGATATTGCGGCCAAGGTCGTCGACGGTGGTCGTCAGGCCTGCAAGGACGCCGGCATTCTGCTGGCCGGTGGCCACAGTATCGATGCCCCCGAGCCGATCTTCGGTTTAGCGGTGACAGGATTAGTCGATCAGGACAAGATCAAACGCAACGATACTGCCCAGGCGGGTTGCAACCTTTACCTGACCAAAAAGATCGGTGTTGGTATCCTGTCGACGGCGCAGAAACAATCTAAGCTGGCACCCGAACATAGTCATATCGCCCGTGATTCGATGTGTCAGCTTAATACCATCGGCGCAGAGCTGGCTAAGATCGATGGTGTGACGGCGATGACCGATGTCACCGGCTTTGGTCTGCTGGGTCACTTGATTGAGATGTGCGAAGGCAGTGGTTTGCAGGCCCAGATCGAATTTGATCAGATCCCGCTGCTCGAGCAGGTTGAACACTACCTCAGCGCAGGGGCGATCCCCGGCGGCACCGACCGAAATTTCGCCAGCTATGGTCATCAGGTAGCGGCGTTAAGCGATAATCAAAGGGCGATTCTATGCGATCCGCAAACCAGCGGCGGCTTGTTGGTTGCGGTGAGTGCCGACTCAGAAGCCGAAGTGCAAACGCTGCTGCGCCAACAGGGTGTCAGCGATCGCCCCATCGGTCGGTTGGTTGCGACAGATTCCGGTAGTTCCGAATTGGTTCAACTGGTCTCTCGGTCATGAGCCAAGCGACATCGATAAGAGATACTGAAAACTACGCCGAACTGTTCCTTAACGATACGCCGATGATCGATACCCGGGCGCCGATAGAGTTCGCCCAGGGGGCATTCCCCAATAGTATCAACCTGCCGCTGATGTCCGATCTTGAGCGAGAGCAGGTCGGCACCTGTTACAAGCAGCAGGGCCAGGATGCTGCGATCGAACTGGGTCATCGGCTGGTTAGCGGTGAGCTGAAACAGCAGCGGGTCGATCGTTGGACCGAGTTTGCTGACAACCATCCTGAGGGTTACATCTACTGTTTCCGTGGGGGGTTGCGTTCGCATACCTCGCGCCAATGGATGCACGAGGCTGGTGTCGACTACCCGTTGATCAAGGGCGGCTATAAAGCGATGCGCCGATTCCTGCTGGAACTGACCGAACAGCAAGCCGAGCAACGCCCCTGGCTGGTGTTGAGTGGCCGTACCGGTACCGGTAAAACCCGAGTGCTAGACCGGTTACCGGCGTCGATCGACCTGGAGGGGCTGGCGAATCACCGGGGTTCCAGTTTTGGGCGTCGGGTTACGCCGCAACCGGCGCAGATCGATTTCGAAAATGCCTTGGCCATCCGGTTGCTAAAACTTAAGCACAGCCTTGCTGGTAGCCTGATGGTTGAAGATGAGAGTCGCTTGATCGGTAGCCTCAACCTGCCGCTGAGCCTGTATCACGCGATGGGGCAAGCCCCGATTGCGGTGCTGGAAGAGTCGATGGAGCTTCGGGTCGATCAGGTCAAGGCTGATTATGTCGATGATC
>JBFFKD010000399.1:0-2959 GCA_041555595.1 Motiliproteus sp. | reverse complement strand
GCAGGCCGGCTAACGAGGCCGGTAACATGCCGCCTGATGCACCGCCGGGAAAGTAGCCGTACAGCTGTTGACCCTGGTCCATGCCGCCGGCATATTCGTCGACCAGCACCTGCAGGCTGATGCCAGCCGGAGCCAGATAAACACCCGGATTTTTGACCCGGCCACTGACCGAGAATGAACGCAGACCGCTACGGCCGCGTCGTCCTTGAGCTGCGAAGGTGTCGGCTCCGCGTTCCAGAATCTCGGTAATCCAATACAGCGACTCGCAGTTGTGCACCAGCGTTGGCCGGTCGAACAGTCCCTGCTCGGCGACGAACGGCGGTCGCTGGCGGGGCATGCCGCGCTTGCCTTCGATCGATTCCAGCATGGCCGACTCCTCGCCGCAGATATAGGCACCGGCACCCCGGCGCAGATAGATCGGTGGTAGATCGGGTCGTGGCGGATCGGCCTGCAGCGCGTCGATTTCGCGCTCAAGCAGGGCGCGGCATCCGGCGTACTCATCGCGTAGGTAGAGATAGATCGCTTGGCAACCGACCACCTGTGCGGCGATCAAAGCGCCTTCGAGCAAACGGTGCGGATGCTGCTCAAGGTAGTGACGATCCTTAAACGTGCCGGGTTCGCCCTCGTCGATATTGACGGTCAGAAAGCGTGGTGCGGGTTGTTGACGAACCAGTCGCCACTTGCGTCCGACCGGGAAACCGGCACCGCCTAGACCGCGTAGCCCAGAGGCTTCCATGGAGTCGATAACCTGGTCATGGCTCAGCGCCTGCGGATCGGTGCTGGCCAGTGATAACCGTGACAGCAGTTGGTAGCCTCCCGCTTGGCGGTAACTGGCGTACCCCTGCGCCTGGCTGGGCAGCGTGGCGGTGGTTTGGCCGGCCTTGAGCGCGGCAGTCACCTTGGTGGTATTGGCGGCGGCGATCGGATGCTGCCCCAGTATCGCGACCGGTGCCTCGGCACAGCGACCGACACAGGGTACAGGCTCGATCTTGAGACTGTTTCCCAGTGTCTGTTGCAGACTGTCCAGTAACGGTTCGGCGCCGGCCATGGCACAGCTGAGAGACTGGCAGACCCGCAGCCGATAAGTGGGCGTACCTTGGTTGTTCAACGCATCGGTGGCGATTACGGCATCGGAGCCGAGTTCGAAATGGTGGTAGAAGCTGGCGACCTCCTGCACCTCGGTCGGTGCCAGTTTTAGCAACTCGGCCAGCGCCACCAGATGCGGTTTGCTGAGCTGACCGAATCGATCCTGTAGCCGATGCAGCATCTCGATCAGCAGGTCGCGTCGACGTGGCATCGTTGCGAGTGTTTCTCTGACCTGATCACGTGCTGCCGGATCAACCCGGTGACCGCGTTGTTGGCGCTTGTTGCGACCTGTGGTTTTCGTTTTGGCAGCGTTATGGCGATTGTGCGGCATGGCGTAATGTACCGTTCGGCTAGAGGTCGGTGATCAACAGCATCGATTCGGGTAAGTGTACACGCACAAAGGGCCGTTGGGTTGTGCACAGTATCTGTGGATAGTTTTGTGTACGACCTCCGGGTATCTCACGTAAAGCCAGTGATGACGAGGGCTAGCGGGGATTGGTTGTTTTTTCTACTGCAGTGCGACATCGGTGGCTATTTGGCGATAAAGTAGCCTGCGCTGCCAAAGAGCCAAGCCACAGCCATCGACTCGGGAGAGCGGTTGACGCAGTCAGCTCGGTGATCACCGGCATCGCCGGTATTGCTCAGGCCAATGCCGAGTGTTCGGAACAGGGCAGCCACGATTGCGAACAGCTACGGATGCAGGCCGATAGACTCAAACATCGGCTGTCCGAGTTTAAGCTCAGCGGAACCTAGTCGTGGATTGTGGTTGCTATTTCCGGTGTTTGGCGCTGCTGGAGCTTAACCGGTAAACAGGAATGATTTGATACCGGTAAAGATGATCTGGGCAGCCATCGCTGCCAGGATCAGGCCGGTGATCTTACTGAGAATGTTCAGCCCCGTTTGTCCCAGTATCCGCTCCAGGCTGGCCGATAGGTGCAACAGTACCAGCAGCCCCGCCAGTGCCAACATCATGCCGCCGATACCGTACGCCAGCTCCAACCCTTCCAGCTCGGCGCCAAATACCAGGATGGCACCGATGGTGGCCGGGCCGATGATGGTTGGGATCGCCAGCGGAACCACCGACACATCGTCGCGGGTCTCGGAGGGCACGTCGGCGTGCGAGCGCACCCCGTCTTTAACCAGGCTAATCGCCGAGAGAAATAGCAGGGTGCCTGCGCCGATCCGGAACGAATCGAGCGTGATGCCCAGCAACTCGAACAGTGGCATGCCGAAAAAGAACAGGATCAAGCTGATACAGGCAGCCGAGAATACCGCCCGATTGGCAACTGAGCGTTTCGCTGCTGCGGACTCTCCTTTGGTGAGCGACAGGAACATCGACACCACGAAGAAGGGGGCGAACAGGAACGAAAATTGGATCCAGGATGAGATAAGCAACGTCATGGTGAATATATTCAACGGTTGTTTGAGGCGCGCGATCTTATCACAGTTCTAATACGGGGCAAGCTGTTTTGGTTGTTTTTTATGCAGTGAGAAAAGTGCGCTAAAATCGCGTCATCAAGGCTTAATCAGTCCGGATTTTTAGGTACTAGTCGTAGATCGCCTGGTAGCGGCCGCTGTTGTTGAGCTGCTGTCGTCCTTGGTTAAAATCGTCCCTGATTGTTGTACTCAAGGATCCGGTCGCTAACCCTTGCTGATCCGTGAGCCGGTTGATGGATTGTTCGGTGCTGCAGGTGTGCTTAATCGATCGCTTGGTGCGTCCAGATCCTTACAACGTCACCACCCGCAACGCCAATCCCAGAAAGATCACACCGCTAATTTTGTCGAGGGTGGCCGATCGCGACTGCAGTTTCTCGATCATGCCCGAGCGGGTCAGTGCGACGGCGACAATGCTATACCAGAGGGCGTCGATAAG
>JBFFKD010000398.1:0-2972 GCA_041555595.1 Motiliproteus sp. | reverse complement strand
TCCAGAAAGTGGTTCCTAGGTAGTAGCGTCGAACATGTCTAGTGGAAAAATATTATTTGCCGAACATTCGGGTAATTATCTACTCAAGTTCGTTGGCGATGTGCGTCTGACGCTCTGTTCGGCGTTAGATCAGTTTTTGGCCAATACGCTGGAAAGTGAGGGTTTTAAAACCGTCCTGATCGATCTTACCGAGACCGAAGGGATCGACAGTACCTCGCTGGGTCTGCTGGCGAAAATATCGGTTAAGTTGAAGCAATGCCACCAGCAGCTCCCTACGATTATCTCAACCAATGATGATGTCACCCGTATTTTGCTCAGCATGGGCTTTGATAAGGTGTTTGTGCTGCTCAGTGAACCGTTGGGAAAGCTGGGCGATTTGCAGCAGTTGGATGAGTTGCAGGAGTCTGAATCGGAAGTGCGTCAGCGCATTCTTGAGGCTCATCGCACTCTGATGGATCTCAACGAACATAATCGTGAGGCGTTCAGGGATCTGGTTCGATCGCTTGAGTGCGAGTGATCGTTAGGGTTTAAACCGATCCTGCATCCTTGGCGTATCTATATTGGATAGTTCGGTTCCAACTCTTTTATATCGGGCTGAGCCTCTCTCAGCTCTCTTTGGTCAAGTCGAAGTAACCGTTAATCCCCTCGATTTCTAGCGATGCGCTCTGCGGATCGATCATATGAACCCGAGCATTAAATGATGGATCTTTAGGGTCGCTAAAATTGAGATTGTTGCTCTCCTCTTTCACCTTTAGATGACCGTAGTAGACCTTGCTTTCGGGTAGTGATAAGTAGTTGGCACCAATGGTCACGGTTCCGATATCGATCACCACGCCTTGTGAGATCATGCTGCCACGCCACTTACCTTCGGCCGGATGCATTGGCGGTTGCTCTTGGCAACCGATCGTTGTGGTGATGATCAGTAGAAATAGGGCTAGCGGGCGGCTGATATGAAACATGAGTTGTAACTCTTAACAATAGGCGGTAGATAGAGGACCCCATTGTAGGGTTTGTGAATTCCTTATTCATTGACTGACGTCAGATCTTGTTCAGACTACTGTGATGGGTGTTTTTTTTGCCAAAGCTATTGATCCAGCGACAACTGTACCTATAGAATACGCCCACGTTTTGAGTAGGGGCCTTAGCTCAGCTGGGAGAGCGCAACACTGGCAGTGTTGAGGTCAGCGGTTCGATCCCGCTAGGCTCCACCAACGTTCTGTTTGATGACAGGAAGTTGTTCTAAAACGTACTCAGCGTCCCGTTCGTCTAGTGGCCTAGGACACCGCCCTTTCACGGCGGTAACAGGGGTTCGAACCCCCTACGGGACGCCACTCTTTTCCACCTTTCCTTAGGCTGGAATCATGGGGCCTTAGCTCAGCTGGGAGAGCGCAACACTGGCAGTGTTGAGGTCAGCGGTTCGATCCCGCTAGGCTCCACCAATATCTTATCTCGCTTTGATCAATCATTCTTAATCCGTACCGCGCAGTACTTTACCTCGGCGATTTTTCCGTAGGGATCGAGTGCGTCGTTGGTGAGCAGGTTGATCGCCGCTTCGACATAGCAGAACGGCATAAACAGTTGGCCGGCTAACAAACCGGAATCTTCGACTGCGGTGACGATGATCTCGCCCCGTCTGGATTGCAGCCTGATCTGATCTCCATCATTCAGCCCATATGCCTGCAGCTGTTCGGGGTGGATTGAGATCCATGGAAGGGGATCGATCGCATCGAGAATCCGTGAGCGTCGGGTCATCGAGCCGGTGTGCCAGTGTTCCAGTTGCCGGCCTGTCAGTAGTACCAGCGGGTAGTCGTCGTCGGGTAGCTCATCAGCGCTTATCAGTTCGGTCGGTACCAGTTTGGCTCTGCCACTGGCGGTAGGGAAGTCGTGCTCAAATAGCAGCGGCTGGCCAGGATCATCGTCACTGCGGCAGGGATAGGTGACCGAATCTTGATCCAGTAGTCGTTGCCAGCTGATACCTGCGATGCTAGGCATCGCCTGGCGCATCTCCTCGAACACCGCTGCGACATCGGACGGTTGTTGGCTATAGTGCCAAGTCAGCCCGATTCGTTGAGCTAACTGCTGAATAATCCACAGGTCTTGGCGAGCATCTCCGGCAAGGTCGACCGCCTGCCGACCGAGCTGTACTCGGCGGTCGGTGTTGGTAAAGCTTCCCGTTTTTTCGGCGAAACCCGACGCGGGCAGGATCACATCGGCAAAGGCTGCGGTCTCGGTAATGAACAGGTCCTGCACCACCAGATGGTCGAGCCGGGCCAGCGCGGCACGAGCGTGATTGAGGTTGGGATCGGACATGGCCGGGTTTTCACCCATCACATACAGCCCTTTAATCTCACTATCAAACGCAGCATGAATGATCTCAACCACGGTCTTGCCGGGCTTGGGGTCGAGTGTCGTCTGCCACAGTTGTTCGAATCGGTCACGGGCGGAGGCGTTATCAACCCGCTGATAGTCGGGCAGCATCATAGGAATCAATCCGGCGTCGGAGGCACCCTGGACATTGTTCTGACCGCGCAGCGGATGTAGACCGGTTCCGGGGCGGCCGATCTGACCGGTGATCATCGCCAGCGCGATCAGGCAACGGACATTATCGGTACCGTGGATATGCTGCGAAATCCCCATCCCCCAGAAGATCATCGCGCGGTCAGCGTTGGCATAGCTGCGTGCGACCTGGCGCAGTGTTGCTGCCGGGATGCCGCACAGCGGTGCCATCTTCTCCGGGCTGAAGCGCAGCACGCTCCGCTTTAGCTCGTCGAAGCCCTCAGTGCGGTTGGCAATAAAGTCAGGATTGATCAGCTCTTCGTCGATGATGCAGTAGAGCAGGGCGTTGAGCAGCGCCACATCGCTGTCGGGTTGAAACTGCAGGAACTGGCTGGCGTGACGTGCCAGCGGAATCCGGCGCGGGTCGGCCACAATCAGGGTTGCACTGGCTTTGGCGGCAATTTTGATAAAGCTGG
>JBFFKD010000397.1:0-2973 GCA_041555595.1 Motiliproteus sp. | reverse complement strand
GCATCAACATCCTCGGTAACTCGGGTGTATTTGAGGAACTCCTCGCCATCACCCTTATACAGCCCCTCGCTCATGACCACGTTAATCATCGCCAAGATCACCGCCAGATCGGTTCCTGGCCTGACCGGCACCCAATCGCGGGATTTGGCGGCGGTGTTGGAATTGCGCACATCGAAGGTCACCATCTCCACCCCACGATCGGCCATAGCCCACAACATGCGGTGAGCGACCGGGATATGGTTGGTATGGGTCTCGAGGAAATTACTGCCGAAGTTGAGCACAAACTTAGTGTTGTCAAAATCCCAGTTATCGTAGTGTCCCCCCCAGGTCAGCTCCTGAGCAGACCACTTGCCCCCTTCGCAGATACTGGTGTGGTTACCGATACTGCCGGTGCCGTAGGCCTTGAAGAAGCCGCCGACGGTCTTGGAGTGACTGGCCTTGGCCCGACCGTAGTGATAGACCACCTTCTCGGGTGTGCCGGCATCGCGGTTCTTCTTCATCCGGGCGGCGATCTCGTCCAGTGCCTCCTCCCAGGTGATCCGTTTCCACTTACCTTCGCCCCGTTCTCCCACTCGGCGCATCGGGTAGAGGATCCGGTCCGGATCGTAGGTGTGATTGATCGCCGCCTGGCCTTTGGCACAGAGAGTGCCTTCGGTTCGGATCGAGTTGATATTGGGCTCGATCTTGACCAGTTTTCCATCCTCCACGTAGCCCACGTTGGAGCAGCGGGTAACGCACTGCCAGCAGGCACTGGGGATCATCTTGCGTTCCTTGCCCGTGACCGGAGAGAAATCTCGATTACCACGAATGGGCAGGTCTTTGGCCGCATTCGCATTGAAAGAGAGCGCAGGAGCGATAACTGTAGTCGCGGATGCCGCGCCCAGTTTTAGAAAATTTCGTCGATTAAACATATCCTAAATCTCCCCAGTTATGAAAAACGATGCGTTGAACGCTCGTTACGATGCGTATCAACTCGACTGAATAGCTGTGCCTTCTTATCCTTCTTGGACTCAATCCAGTCGGCACCGATATAAAACACACTGGGCTTGGTCTTATCGCCACGCCGTAAGACCGTGGTATCTAACTCATCAACAAGTTTGGCCACCTCGCTGGTCGGATCGTTCAGATCACCGAAGATACGCGCTTTACCTGGACAGGTATTAACACACGAAGGCGCGACACCTTTGGAGATACGATGCAGGCAGAAATCACACTTGTCGGCCGTACCATTTCCGTTGGTCAGCTTGGGATCACCCTTAAACGGATTCATAAAACGAGCGTCGTAGGGGCAGGCCTCAACACATTTAGCACAACCGATACACTTGGACTCGTCGACTACCACAATGCCGTCCTCCTCGCGCTTATAGGTCGCGTTAATATTTTCAGGGCAGGCATCGACACAGGGTGGTTTGGAGCAATGGTTGCACAGGCGAGGCAACATGCGCCGCTCAACGTTGGGATAGACCCCAGCATCATGGTGTTCAACCCAAGAACGAACCCCTCCGATGGGAACTTCAAATTCCGTTTTGCAGGCAATGCTACAGGCTTGGCAACCTGAGCAGCGCCGCACGTCGATAACCATCGCGTAGCGCACCTGCTGTTTTTTTGCCCCCTGTACCACGGTGGGAGCCGCTGTAGCCACGGTCACCAGCGCAGATCCAGCACCAATGCGTTTCAGCATATCTCTGCGGTTTAGTTTTGGACCTGAATCGTTACTCATCCTGTTGCCCTCATTATTCTTTTTGGGTGATTGGTGGTCATACACCTCCAACGGGTAACAGTTATAAATGCAACATCCTCACCAACTACTGGTTCTCCTAATCATTACAAACACTTGCTAATTACAAGGGTATTGGTTGTCGCGTTTATGTTACTTACAGGTAACATCTATATCCGCTTGATATGGCGAACAAGTTACCAATACGTAACATCGACAAAGCCTGGTCAGAGGGAAGAAAACGGATGGTGCTGCTGCGATTCAAGCCATCGCGATACAGCAGGCAGGGGATGATCTAGCGGCTAAGCAAGGACAATGCCTCTACCGCCGGTGCATCATTAATCTTTACCGCTAAATCGATCTGCCGTTTGCTCCGTTGCAGCGCATGGAGCCGGTCGATCAAGACCAAGTAATTGCGGTAAGACTGGGCAGTTCGACCTATCTTTTCCAACGCCGTGCGTTGTTCACTGTCCAGACTCGCCGTGTTGAATTGATTGACGATCAGCGATTCAACGGTCAGGAAATTTTCCAAGGCCTGGGTATGATAATGCTCGTGCTGTCGCAGTAGATAGTTTTTAAAATTATGAATCCCCTTGCCGTAGCCCAACTGATAAACGGTCTCTTCAAGATCACTCCACTGCCACTTGGCTCGTAATTGATCCAGTGCTGCGATAGCCTCATCATCATCCACTGTCACGGCATGATCAATATCCTCTAATCGCCAGCCCTTGGCACGCAGTTCGCCTACCCGATCCAGCCCGGTAGCATAAGCGATGACCATCGTCCGAATGGAAGCGATGGCCAATTGATCTTGGCGTTTTATAGCTGGCCTCTTTTCTAGTCGGTTTAGGTTCTGCATGGCGACAGAATAAGCTTGTTTAGCCGCTTGGTACTGTTCAGACTGACCTCGCAGCACGTAGTTTTTGAAGTTATGTATCGCAGCGCTGTAGCCAAGCGAATGGACCAGTGCAGCAACATCATCTCGCGCTGATTCGGCATGAAGCGAAGCCTGTGGCAGGAGCATCAGCATAGCGACAGCTAGCATCAGACCCCGTCGATTAACCGACTGTTTCATCTCCATGCTCCATTGATTAATCATGCCGACTGCACTTTGGTGGCTTGCACCTTGGTGACTTGTACCACGGTATCCATCCAGCGTTGCTGGCCATTGATGGGATCCGGAGAGTTCGGAATCAACCAGTTGGGGTGGACTCCATTGCTGTCCCACCAGCGGTGGTCACGGTTGGGAATATCCT
>JBFFKD010000396.1:0-2987 GCA_041555595.1 Motiliproteus sp. | reverse complement strand
GAGTGGGAAACCATCTATCTGCAGCTTCTGATCCGGCCACTGAGTACGGTGCTCAAGCGAGAGCTGTTACGGATTCCATTTTTTGGCTGGGGCTTGGCTCAGTTGCGTCCAATCGCTATCGATCGGGGTAAAGCTTCGGCGGCGATGAAGCAGCTGCTCAAGCAGGGTAAAGAGCGGTTAGGTAGCGGTATTCCTGTGCTCATCTTTCCGCAGGGCACTCGGATCGCTGCCGGCAAAGTGGGTAAATTCACTAAAGGCGGCGCGATGCTAGCCTGTAGCGCTAAGGTGCCGATTGTGCCGTTGTATCACAATGCCGGCGAGCACTGGCCATCAGGTAAGTTCACCAAGGTGCCGGGGGTGGTTCGGATTGAGATTGGTGCGCCGATCGAGACCGACGGTAAGAGCGTTGATGAGGTGTTTCAGGAGTCGACCGGTTGGTTGAAACAGCGGTTGGAGGCATCGATCGCCAGTAAGGCAGAATCTGAATCCATAGTTAAGTAGCGCCAACGTAGTAGCCTGTCTGCAGGCGATCTTTGGTGTTTATAGATGGGCAGTCCCTGCTCTGATCTCGTTTCAAGAACAATGCTCGGCGGCGTCGAAAGGGGTTGGTTCATCGCCTGACGCTTCGCTGTAATGGTTGAAATCCCAATTACAGATAAAACAAAACCCCGTATCAGCATCCTGCTACGGGGTTTTTATCGGCTCAAGCTAGCACGCTGCTTCGCGTGATACCTACTTCGAGTGGCGCTTACTTCGAGTGATACTTAGCACTCAACTCGTGCACCGCTTCCACAAAGTAACCGGCATGGGCCGGGTCAACAAACTGATGAATGCCGTGGCCCAGGTTAAATACATGGCCTGGGTTGCTGCCGTAGCGTGACAGGATATCCTCCACCTCGGCACGGATACGATCCTTGCCGGCGTACAGCACGCTTGGATCCATGTTGCCCTGAATCGCAACCTGCGAACCGATGCGGCCATATGCGTTATCGATGTCGGTGGTCCAGTCGAGACCGACCGCATCGGTGCCGGTAGCAGCAATCTGCTCAAGCCACTGGCCGCCGTTCTTGGTGAACAGGATGACCGGTACTTTTCGGCCGTTATGTTCGCGAATCAGACCGTCAACGATCTGTTGCATGTATTTGAGTGAGAACTCGTTGTAGCACGAGGTGCTCAGCACTCCACCCCAGGTATCGAAGATCTGGACCGCTTGCGCGCCCGATTTGATCTGCTCGTTCAGATATGCGGTAACGGTCTGGGCCAGCTTGTCGAGTAGCTGGTGCATCACCTCAGGGGTCTCGAACATCATCCGCTTAACGTGGCGGAAATCTTTTGAAGAGCCGCCTTCGACCATGTAGGTCGCCAGCGTCCAGGGGCTGCCGGAGAAACCGATCAGGGGGACGCGGCCATTCAGTTCGTGACGGATGGTGCTAACCGCTTTCATCACGTAACCCAGGTCGGTGCTGACGTCGGGGATGGGGAGCGCGTCGACATCGGCTTCGGTGCGGACAACTTTCTTGAATTTGGGGCCTTCACCGGTCTCGAAGTAGAGGCCCAGTCCCATCGCATCGGGGATGGTGAGGATGTCGGAGAACAGGATGGCGGCATCGAGCGGATAGCGTTCGAGCGGCTGGATAGTGACTTCGCAGGCGAAATCAGCATTCATGCACAGGCTCATAAAGTCACCTGCGGTGGCGCGGGTAGCTTTGTACTCAGGCAGGTAGCGGCCAGCCTGACGCATCATCCAAACCGGGGTGACGTCGACGGGTTGACGCAGTAGTGCGCGGAGAAAACGGTCGTTCTTGAGTTCTGGAAACTGTGCAGACATAGGAGGGTCTCAATCGGGCCAAATAAAATTGCGCCTAGTATAAAGCTTCCTGCGCCGCAGACAAAAAAAAGCACGGTATAAACCGTGCTTTTTCCGGGTGATCCTGACTTAGCTCAAGCGCTAGACTTGGAGATAGTCGAGGATACCTTCTGCTGCGCTGCGGCCTTCGGCGATAGCGGTGACCACCAGGTCTGAGCCGCGCACCATATCACCACCGGCAAAGATCTTGGGGTTAGTCGTCTGGAAAGCGAAATCACCGTGCTCGGGTGCGAGTACTCGGCCGCGCTGATCGAGCTGAATATCGAACTGTTCGAACCAGGGCGCGGGGCTCGGGCTGAAGCCAAATGCGACCAGCACGGCATCGGCTGGTACTACCTCTTCGCTGCCCTCGATCACTTCGGCGCTTTGGCGGCCATTGGCATCAGGTTCGCCCATGCGGGTGGTGACCAGCTTGATACCGGTGACCTTGCCGTTATCGCCAACGATTTCGACTGGCTGGCGGTTGAACAGAAACTCAACCCCCTCCTGCTTCGAGTTTACGACCTCTTTGCGAGAACCGGGCATGTTGGCCTCGTCCCGGCGGTATGCACAGTGAACGCTGTCGGCGCCTTGACGGATCGAGGTACGGTTGCAGTCCATCGCGGTATCACCACCGCCAAGCACGACTACTTTCTTACCTTTCATATCGACAAATTCAGACGGATCTTTTTCGTAACCGAGGCAGTGGTTCACGTTGGAGATCAGGAACGGCAGTGCGTCGAATACGCCATCGAGCTCTTCACCGGGGAAACCGCCCTTCATCGAGGTGTAGGTGCCCATGCCCAGGAAAACAGCGTCGTACTGGTCCAGCAGGGTGTCGAAGTCGATATCTTTGCCGACTTCGGTGTTGAGACGAAATTCGATCCCCATCCCTTCCAGTATTTCGCGACGGCGCACCATGACGCTCTTCTCGAGCTTGAATTCTGGGATGCCGAAGGTCAGTAGGCCGCCGATCTCTGGATGACGATCAAACACCACGGCACTGACGCCGTTTCGTGCCAGGATGTCGGCGCATGCGATACCGGCAGGGCCGGCACCGATGATGGCAACCTTCTTGTCGGTCGCAACCACTGCAGACATGTCTGGCTTCCAGCCCATCGCCAGTGCTGTGTCGGTGATG
>JBFFKD010000395.1:0-3024 GCA_041555595.1 Motiliproteus sp. | reverse complement strand
GGCGCACCAGCGCGCTGAAGAAACGGCTGCGTTGGTGAACAAAACGCAGCAGCTCACGATACAAGATGCCGCCGAAGGCGTGGCGATAAGCGTTCAGGTCGAGTGATCGGTTCATAGGCCAAGTGCCTGCGGCGGTGTCAGTTCAACGTTGTGCTTGGAATCCGAAGCGCAGCCAGTGGGGTTGGTCAATGCCTCGAAGGCATCGACCAGTGTCTGTTGACCGCTGGCACGACAGATGGCTTCGGCGCGGGCATCTGCCAGCACCCGACCTTGATGCAGCAGGGTGACCGGGTCTTGCGGTTGGATCTCTTCGATCAGATGGGTGGCCCAGAGCACACCGACCCCTTGTTGCTGGCATAGCTTGCGGATGTGGCGGTTGATATCGGCTCGGGCTCGGCTGTCGAGTCCGACGCTGGCCTCGTCGAGCAGCAGCAGGCGTGGTTGATGTAGCAGCGCACGGGCGATCTCGACCCGACGCCGGTGGCCGCCGTTGAGTTGGCGTACCTTGCTGCGGCGCTGATCGCTGAGCTCGCCCCTAGCCAGCTCGGTGTCGATTCGCTGGCGGCGGGTCTGACGGTCGAGGCCATGCAGGCAGGCGTGATAATTGAGGTTCTGCTCGACACTCAGATCCAGATCCAGGGTGCTTTGCTGGAACACCATACCGATCTGCTGCAACACCTGTGCGGGTGCACGTCGCATGCTGTCGCCGTTAAGACGGATATCGCCCTGCTGGATCTGCAGTAGCCGGCTGATCAGCGAAAACAGGGTGCTCTTACCGGCACCGTTGGGGCCAAGCAGGGCGTGAAACTGGCCGGGCTGGACCTCAAAGCTAACCCCTTGTAACGCGTTGTTTGGGGGCTGGTTCGACTTTAGCTGTCCAGCGCTATAGCTGAAATCGAGCGACTCGATCGCCAGTAATGGCGCCGCTGACGAAGTTATAGGCGAAATACTCATGGCTTGACCGCCAGCCCCCAAGGGTAGCGCCCGACCTTGATCGATCGGGTGACCTTAAGCCGGTCGACATCGATCACCGATACATCGCCGCTGATGCCGTTGGTTGTCAGTAGCATCTTCTGATCAGGGCTGAACTCCATATGCCAGACTCGGCGGCCCACCAGCAGGTAGTCGATTACCTCGAAGCTGTTGGCGTCGACTACCGCAACATGGTTGGCAGGTCCCAGCGCAACAAACGCGTAGCGGCCATCGGCGGTCAGTTTAACCCCGACCGGCTGGACTTTATCCGGGTGAATGCCGCGAATGTTAAAGCGTAGCGTTTTGACGATATCGCGGCTGGCAACATCAATCACCGCAACGCTGCCGCCGATCTCCGAACTGGCCCAGAAGCGGCTGCCATCCTGGTTGAATTCGACGTGGCGTGGCCGCTGTTCGACCCGGGTGTTGTGGATCAACTGGTGGGATTGGGTATCGATCCAGTGCAGCATGCTGGTGGTTTCGGAGGTGTTGATCGCCAGACGACCATCGGGGCTGATCGCCATCCCCTCGGGTTCGACCCCGACGTCGATCTGGGCTAACACGGTTCGGGTTTGGGTATCGACCACGGTGACCAGGGCATCGTCTTCGTTGGAGATATACAGTCGCCGATCGTCGGGATGGAGCGAGAACTGTTCGGGGTCTTCGCCCGACGGTAGCTCATCGATAATGCGGTGGCTGGCGGTATCCATGACCTGCACCGTGTCGTCATCGCTGGCGCAGATGTACAGCTTCGAATAATCCCGGCTGAAGGTGATGCCGCGCGGGCGCTGTCCGACCTCGATTGTTTTGACCACCGTCATCGAGTCCAGATCAATCAACGACAGGCTGTTGTCTTTCTCATTCGAGACATAGGCGATCGAGGCGTTGGCGCTGGTTATCGCTAACGGAACGACCATTGCGGCGAGTGTTGCTGTCAACCACAGTGCAGCGGCAACGGGTTGTCGATAACGCTTAGGGCTGCTCATTTTGAGACTCCTGTTAGCAGATTCTGGCACTGGCACTCGGGCCGATCAAAGCCGAGGGTGTCGAGTTCGGTGCGGGGGTGGAGAAAACCCTGTTGGGGCGATTGAGATACCAGTGCGCGCGGGTGAACCAGCGCGATCGGCTGGCGCAGCTGGCCGTTCCAGGGACGGTAGCTGAGTTTACGGCCCTTGAATCCGGCCAGCTGAAACGCGTCGCTGAGCAGATGTTGCCGAACCGAGTCTGCATCGGCGCGATTGAGCGTTGCCACCGCCTCGCCGATACTGCGTAGCGCCACCCAGCCGGCGTAATCGGTGCTGTTCATCCAACGCTTGGCTTGCTGATCGAACCGGCGTTGCAGCTGGGCGGCCCCCCACTGTTCGACCACCCGGTGCCAGCCGACGGGTGTGAGCCCCTGAGTGCCGGCCACCGGCCGTGGTAGCCAGGTGTTATAGAGCAGAAACTCACCAAAATCCCCCAGCTCATCGGCGACCACGACCACGTCGTAATCATCGCTCTGAGTGAATAGCGGTACCTCGCGCTGGGCGGCTCGGCGCAGGTCGGTGTTAAAACTCCAGGCCTTGGTTTCGACGACTTTGCCGCCGAAGCGCTTTGCCGATCGGGTTAGTGACTCGTTATAGGCATGGTCTTGTGGACGCTGGCCGTGAACCAGCAACCAGCGTTTAAGTTTTTTGGCGCTCAACCACTGACCCAGTGCATCGGTCAGCATCGCCCGGCTGGGCAAGGTATGCAGCACATTAGCCAGGCACTGCTGACTGCGAAGTGCGTTGTCAGGGCTGCCGATGTTGAACAACAGCATCTCGTTGGGTGGGAACTGGGCCGAGAGTTGACGCAGTGCTGGGGCGGGCAGGTTGACCACCAGTAATCGGATCCCGTCGGCGTGCCAGCGACGGGCCTGTTCGATAAGGGCCGCTAGTTGTTCCGAGTGTGATGTCAGTAGCTGAAACTGTTGACCAAGGAAGCGTCCGCCAGCGTTGTTGTCGGACAACCCTAGCTTAACGCCTTGCAGGCCACTGTCGGTGGGTTCGGGCAACACGTTGGAGAGCAACG
>JBFFKD010000394.1:0-3027 GCA_041555595.1 Motiliproteus sp. | reverse complement strand
CGCTGGGTTCGTACCGGCGCTAGTCATTATGGAATCAGTGACCTGGAACGATTGGCTCGCGAGACGCACAAATTCGAATCGCATTACCTTGACTGGCTGATCGGTGATCTGGCAGAGCAGCGGCTTAATTATCGATTACGCTCGCCGATTCACCGGCCCAAGGACTTCTGCCGGCCACTGATCTTTTTCCAGGGTGGTTTGGATCGGGTGGTTCCAGCAACCCAGACCTTCACCCTATATAACCAGCTTAAAGGCCGAGGGCTGTCGGTCGAATACTTAGCCTTTGCCGATGAGCGACATGGTTTCCGGCAGGCCAGAAACAGAGCCAGGGTGCTGCAACGGGAGTGGCAATTTTATTGCCACCAATTAGCACTGCCTGATAGCGATGATGATCTTTTGTGCGATGGTCGCGTTGGGAGGCATCTATATGTTTAGCGTCGAGGGTAAGCGGGTGCTGGTGACAGGCGCCGGAGCTAACGGCGGGGTTGGCCATGCGCTGGCGCTGGGGTTTGCTCAAGCGGGTGCTCGATTGGCGATCTGTGATATTGACCGGCAGGGTTTAGAGCAAACGATGCAGCAACTGCGCAGCGTGATGACAGGCCCCGAGCAGCAGCCGCTGGGGTGGCAGACCGATATCTCTGACCTGCAGCAGGTCGAGCAACTGTTCGAGCAGATAGACCAATGCTTCGGCGGTATCGATGTGCTGATCAACGTGCCGTTTGCATTTCCAAGTCGGGTCAAACCGCACCTGTTGCTACCGCAGGACTGGCAGCAGACGTTGGATGTCAGCCTCAGTGGTTACCTCTACTGTAATCAACAGGCGCTGGCACGGATGGTCGATCAGCCCGCAGGTGGCTCGATCATTCAGATCGGTTCCAACGCCGGAATTAGTGCTTTGGGACGTGGCGCCATGCCGTATAGCTGCGCCAAAGCGGCGGTGCACCAGATGACGCGTGAGATCGCTGTTGAATATGCCAATAACGGTATCCGTTGCAACGCGATCGCTCCGGCCCAGATACGGACCCCGGGGCTGGAGCAGCACTTAAACAACCCGCAGTTCTGCGATAGCGTGCTTCCTAAAATTCTCAACGGTCTGCCGCAAGGGCGGTTGATCGAACCTGGTGAACTGATTGGTCCTGCACTGTTCTTGGCATCGGATGCGGCCAGTGCGGTTAATGGCGTCATTCTACCGGTTGACCAGGGCAATACGGCGATGAATGCCGGTGGTAGCAGTTAATCTCGGATCTTTTTTAGCGGTCAGATAACTGCTAACAGTAAGCGCGTGGACGATGAGCGCGGAGTCTTGCGTTTAATTATCCGCTAAAGCCAGCATAGGGCTGACACCGGTTACCTAAGGGTTAGAACTGGGTCGACATCGCCGCGGTACTACCCCGCGTATAATAGCCCTGTTCGGCCATCAAACTCGACCAGTGTGCCCTCTGCCAGCGTTCGGGTGGCGTTGGGCAATACCATCGCCGGGATACCGGCTTCGCGTGCCTGGCAGGCGCTGTGTGCTAGCAATCCACCAACCTCAACGATCAATCCTGCGACCTTACGCATCAATGGAGCTAGCCCCAAATTGGCTGAGCGAGTTACGATGATGTCATCTTTGTCGACGCAGGCCATCAGTTGGTGCAGGTCGCAGCATTGTGGATCGATCAGGCGGACTTTACCGCGGATAAATCCTGGTGCCATCGGCTGACCGTTATGGGCCTGTGAACTGTTGGTTTGGGGGCTCACAACAGGCGCGTCATCGCGGTGGTCTAAATGTCCGTTACCGCAGGGGCGGGTCAATTCGATCCTATCACCAAAGATCACTGGGGCGAGGGGCTGTTGGCGAGCGATCTCAAGAGTTAGTTGGTGCTGTTGCTGGCGTTGCTTGATCAATCCGCGCATCGCCGGTAACTCTTTCAGGCATAGTGGTAGTTCGTTGGGCTGCAGGTAGAAGATCTGCCCGGCACCCAGTCGCAGCCGTTGTGACAGTTGCAGTAATGCCTGCCGAATCAGCGCGTACTCGCCCGCATAGTAGTACTTGATCGTTTCACGTAACGGCAGGAAGCGCCGTGCCAGCCGAACATCGGACCAGATCTGCTGGCGTTTGTCGGCACTGACCTTAAGGCGATCAAGCAGTTCAGACAGCTGCCGCTCCTGCTGCTTGCGCTGACGCTGCTGGCGCTCAAACATCTGTCTGGGTTGAGCCGCTTGGCGATGCTGTGGATCTTGTTTGAGCAGCGTTTCGATCGATGCTTCGACCGTATCGGGTTTTTCATCGTAGCGCGGTAACGACAGTTCGAGTTCGTTGCTGCTGAGGTGACCGTAGCGGTCGAGATAGTGCTGCAATTCAAGCTGCTGTTCAGCCACCGCCTGCAGGTCGAAGCTTTGCTGATTGATGCGGCTGCCGGGCAGCGCTTGCAGTAACCGGCCGACCCAGTGTTCGGACTGGTCGCCCAACAGCTGCTGCAGTTCAAAACGCAGACTCTCGGCGAAGTAAAAACCGAGCCGCGCCGCCATTACAAAATGGCAACAGGAAAATTGACGCAGGTGTTGTAGCCAGCGGTTGATCTGGATAATCAGCTGCGGTGCGTTGAGCGAGTCCAGGTCGATGCGGCGCTGTTGTTGGAGCTGCTGGTCGAGGTGGTTTTCAATCCAGCTTCGATACTGGTGCAGGTAGTGGTTGCCGTGCAGGCTCATATTGCGATGGAAACGGCGGCTGTGCTGGTAGCTCATCAGGTCTGCCGTCTGACTGTGATCAGTTGATGCCTCGGGTTGGTGAGAGAATTGCTGGTACAGCCCGAACTCCGGATAGTTGGCGCGTTGAGGATCGGCGCGGATCTGGTTCAGATAGTCGGCGATCGGCAGCGGCCGATTAAGTGGGGCCTGTAGATCACCATCTGGACCGGTGCTGCTGCCGTCACGGCGTTGATAAGTCCGGGCGTCGATCTCAAGGTGAAAGTAGGGTTGCCCGGCGATGAGCTCGAACAGCGCCTCGGTACTGTCGGCGCTGGTATCGTAGCCCAGTGCGCGGCG
>JBFFKD010000393.1:0-3031 GCA_041555595.1 Motiliproteus sp. | reverse complement strand
GGCCGAATCTGCTCATATCCGTGGCCATAAGCTGGCCAAGGTGGTGGTCATTACAATAGATTCTGAACTGGCACTGCTGGTGATACCCGCCAGTAACCGGGTAGATCTGGAGCAGTTGGGTCAATCGATTCGAGCCTTTAATATCGAACTTGCCGACGCCAGCCAATTCAAACACCGCTTCGGCGATTGCGAAGTAGGCGCGATCCCACCACTTGGAAACCTGTACGGGTTGGATGTTTATGTGGCAGAAGCACTCAGCCATGAAGCCGACATCTGCTTCTGCGCTGGCAGCCATACCGAACTGATCCAGATGCCTTACACTCAGTTCGCTCAACTGGTCAGCCCCATCGTTATTCGCTATGGAGCGACTCCGATCCAGGCCACTCCCAACCGAATGCGCGAGCACCACGGCCACAGTTTTTGACCCGCTATGCGGTAACAGCTATCAACTTCAGACAACCCAGTCAGCATGGCTATCGATGACCATAAACTTTAGCCCGTCCCATCTACGATACCGGTCGGTGGTGGAATAGGTTCTTTTCTTCACTGGCCAAATGCGCCAGAATTCGCTTTCTACCCATTCAGCGGTCTTGATACAACATGAAGTCATACCAGTTTTTCACCTCCGAAGGTCGCGGCGGCACCATGCTTTGCGATGATGAAACACTCGACGATGCGGTTTCAGAGCTGCGTCAACGGTTCAAGAAAGTGGTCAAGGTGCAGATAGGCAAAGAGGTTTGGCAGGCGAGTGAGGCTGAGCTGGCGGCTGACGCGGCGGCCTACGGCGATGATGGTAACCAGGCGGGGACTAAGGCGGGTTAAAGGTTGCCACGCCTATTGTTGTAATTTCTGAATGCGGCGCTGTAACTGCCTGTTGGTTTTCAGCTGCACAGCCAAGGTCGCCACTAGCGTAAAACCCACCAAACAGATCATAAAGATCAAACCCAGGCTGGTATCCAGCGCTCCCAACCAGCTATCTTGGGCCACACTGCACTGATTTGAAAACGACATTAACAAACTGCGTAAACCGCTGGCGCTATCCAACACCTGTGCCACCGATTCAATTTCGGCTGATGTCTGCCCTAACAGGCTCAGCCCGTTACGGACATAGATCGCCATTAACATTGCAAGTGAGAGCAATACGCCGGCGACCCAGCACATCGCCACAGCACCATCGGTCTGTTTTGTTTTCATAACGCATTCACCCTCACGGCAATATCTGACTATGTCACTACATATCGCCCGAATGGAGAGCAACTTAAGTCCTTGTTAATCATTAATAACCGTTTTATCCCTATTGGCTAGCTTGTTGATCAACGAGATTATTGCGAATAGCTGAAGACTGCCGACTTCGGGTGAAAGCTATACCAAGCAAACCAGAAACTGTTGATGACCGAAATCTCACCACCAGAATCATCGAATACCCGACCGGATCGGCTGGCCAAATCGTACTCGATCCGTAAATTCTGCCCCGCCAGTCGATCCAACAACGGCTCCTGGTCACCGCGTTTGGCCAGCTCGGCAAACGGGTAGGCTTTAAAATGACCGTCGATCTCAACCCCCCGCACCCGCTCTTTGGGATGGTAGCGTTTGCTCAAAAACTCAATCGGAAAATAGATCACCGGACTGCTGTTGTAATCCCCATAAGGACTACGATGATAATCGCGCCGGTAACCCGTCTCGGTCGATAAGATCTGACTAGCGGGGTGTTCAGTGTGCCAACGCTGCCAACTAGTCAGCACCGCCGGTAACTGCTTAAGCTTGGCCCCTTTCATCGGCCCGTTGATCGCCTCACCGGTTATCTGCGACCATAACGACTGTGTATTACGGTCATACAGCAACAGGTCGCTGTTATAGAGCAATCCCGAAACACCAAACTGCAGCTTGCTTTCAGCCATCGTGGCATCAAAAACCAGCGCGGTACCGCATAACGGGCAGTAGGTAACAACGATCGACTGTGAACCGACGACATCATTGACCAAATCGTGCCAGTTCAAAATCGCAATCGGGTATGCTCGGCTGATGCCATTGAGTTCGACCCCAACCACGAGGCTGTCAGGCTCGAGCAGTTGGTCTTGATCGGGAGAGATAAAGCGGGGTTGATCGATCGATGGAATACCATCGCGAGCTGGTCCACCTGCATAGATCTGCTCGGCAGGTATCAGGCTGTCGGTCAGATCGAAGCCGTTAATGCCGCCTGCTAAATTCAGCTCACTAAACAATAACAGCGAGGCCCACACCAACCATCGCATACCGCGATCTGCACCCATAGTAACCTCCCGCATAATGCATCGCTATTGAACAGTAGGTCGAACTGCTCTATAAACGACTCGACTAACAACAGACGCAGCAACCGCTAGGCTGTTACACGCCCAGCGATTCGACCTGATGTTTTTGTAACTCGTAACGGGAACACGACTTTATCGTAAATTTGGTTGGTGTTTTTTTATATAAAACCCGATCTTGATGTTTTACATAAATCACATGGAGAGGTGAGTGGTGCTTAGATACAGACCCATCTGGATTACATTCGTGTCGCTTTGTTTGGGTCTGGGCTCGAATGCAGTGTTTACAGCTGAGCGATCTCAACAAGATCTGATCCTAAATATATCATCGTATCATCAGGGCTATGCATGGAGTGATGCGACAACGGAGGGGATTAGGCAGCAACTCGACGAGCACTATGAGTTTAAGACTCTGTACTTAGATACCAAAAGGCAATCCCTAGATCACTTTCAACAGGCCGCAGATAAAGCGTGGCAAACGGTGGTGCAAGATAAACCCCGATTGATCATGTTGGGCGATGACAACGCGTTGAAATATCTTTCTCATCGATCGGCGTTATCAGGTATCCCCACCGTTTTCTACGGTATCAATGCCAATCCAAGAAATTACTTTCCGAACCAACAGCGACAGATAAATATGACCGGAATTCTGGAGCGGGTGCCAGTGGTACAACTGCTCAGAGTTGTGACGTCAACCCTGCCCGATAGCCGTAAAATCCTGGTTCTATCAGACGGCAGTATTTCAG
>JBFFKD010000392.1:0-3032 GCA_041555595.1 Motiliproteus sp. | reverse complement strand
GTTCCTGCCGACGATCGACGGCAAGGCCCTTTTCACGGTGGAGAGCCTCGTCGGTGACAAGGGCGAACTGCATCCGGTACAGCAGGCGATGGTCGATTGCCACGGCTCGCAGTGCGGTTTCTGCACCCCCGGGTTCGTGATGTCGATGTTTGCGCTCGGTAAGAACGTTGCCAATCCAGCCAAACAAGAGATCGAGCATGCCCTTTCTGGCAACCTGTGTCGTTGCACCGGTTACCGCCCGATCGTCGATGCAGCCCAAGCGATGTACCACACTGCTGAGCAGGACCAGTTCGATCGTAATCAGCAACAGACCATTGCGCGACTCAAAGGTCTGCAGATCGATCAGCAGCCACAACTCAGCGATGGCACTAAAACCGCGATCAACCCCCGCACCGTTGAAGAGCTGGCTCAACAGCTAAGCGCCAACCCGAATGCCCGCTTAGTGGCCGGTGGTACCGACCTGGCGTTGGAAGTGACCCAACTCCACCGCGAGCTGGAGACGCTGATCTACGTCGGCGATATCGCCACTATGAAACAGGTCGACCTGTTCGACGATCGGATCGAGTTGGGTGCCGCAGCATCGCTGAGCGATTGTTACAACGCGCTGTCTGGCGACTACCCTGATTTCGGCGCCCTGCTAGATCGCTTCGCGTCACTGCAGATCCGCAACCAGGGCACCCTTGGTGGCAATATCGGCAACGCCTCACCGATCGGCGACTCCTCACCCGCACTCATTGCGCTCAATGCCGACCTGGTACTGCGTCACGGCTCAACCCGCCGCACCCTTAACCTGGCAGACTACTTCATCGATTATAAAGTCACCGCCCAACAGCCCGGCGAATTCATCGAGAAGGTGATTGTGCCTCGCGCAGCCTCTAACGGTACGTTTCGCAGCTATAAGATCTCCAAACGGATCGACGACGATATCTCATCTGTACTGGGTTGTTTCAACCTGACCGTCACCGATGGCATCATCAGTAACGCCCGTATCGCCTTCGGCGGTATGGCAGTGATCCCTAAGCGCGCAACACAGTGCGAAGCGGTACTAAACGGTTCACCGTGGAACCCTACCTCCATTGAGTTAGCCAAACAGGCGCTAGCACAAGATTTTGACCCGATCTCCGATTTCCGCGCGTCGAAGGAGTACCGGATGCTGACCGCCATCAACATGCTGACCCGCTACTTTATTGAGATAGAGCAGCCAAACGTTGATAGCCGAGTGGTTAATTCATCGGTCGTAGAGCGCTATTTGCCAGAGAGTGACGCTCTACCACGACAACACAATCAAACCGGAGGTGCAGCAGATGGCCAGTCATAACGGCGATGCTCACCACCGCAGCCTCACCACAGAACAGTTGATGACACTCGCTAAACAGGGGCTACAGACCGGCGTGGGTCGAAGCGTTAAGCACGAAAGCGCGGCCAAGCAGGTCAGCGGCGAGGCAATCTATGTCGATGACCGGCTCGAGTTCCCCAACCAACTACACGTTTACGCCCGATTATCAGACTGCGCCCACGGCCGGATCACCAAGCTTGATGTCAGCCCCTGTTACGACTTTCCAGGCGTTGCGATCGCGATCACCGCCGAAGACGTTCCAGGACAACTCGACATCGGCGCCATCCTGCCCGGTGATCCACTACTGGCCGACGGCAAAATAGAGTTCTACGGCCAACCGATTCTGGCCGTTGCTGCCAGCGATCACGATACCGCCCGCAAAGCGGCGATGGCCGCGATCGTCGAATATCAAGAATTCGACGCTGTATTGTCGGTTGAACAGGCACTTGAGCAGGAGCTCTATATCAGCGAGCCACACAGCCATAAGCGCGGTGATTCGCAGACCGCGCTGACCAACGCCAAGCACCAGGTCAAAGGCAGCATTCATATCGGTGGCCAGGAGCACTTCTACCTCGAGACCCAGGTGTCGTCGGTGATCCCAACCGAAGATGGCGGCATGATCGTCTACACCTCGACCCAGAATCCGACCGAACTACAGAAGCTGGTGGCCGAAGTGCTCGGCATTTCGTTCAACAAGGTACAGATCGATATGCGCCGTATGGGCGGTGGTTTCGGTGGTAAAGAGACCCAGTCTGCAGGACCTGCTTGTATGGCGGCAGTGGTAGCCAGCCTGACCGGCCGGCCGACCAAGATGCGACTACCGCGGATGGAAGATATGATGATGACCGGCAAGCGGCATCCGTTCTTCAACCAGTTTCACGTCGGTTATGACGACAACGGTCGGATCACCGGTTGCGAGATAAAGCTGGCCGGCAACTGCGGTTACTCGCCCGACCTGTCCAACTCGATCATCGATCGGGCGATGTTCCACGCCGACAACAGCTACTATCTTGGCGACGCCACCATCACCGGTTACCGTTGCAAGACCAACACCGCGTCCAACACCGCCTACCGTGGCTTCGGTGGCCCGCAAGGGCTGATCATGCCAGAGATCATTCTGGATGATATCGCCCGCAGCCTGGGTAAAGACCCGCTGGAAGTGCGCAAACACAACCTCTACAACGGTATCAATGGAGTCAACGGCTTTGGTCAGCCGCTGACTGACGCAGATAAGGGCCGCGATACCACCCACTACTACCAGCAGGTCGAAGATAACCTGCTTCCGGAGATGATCGCCCAGCTTGAAGCCAGCAGCGACTATCAAAAACGTCGAGAGGAGATTCGCACCTACAACGCCAGCAGCCCGATCCTGAAGAAGGGGCTGTCGATGACGCCGGTCAAGTTCGGTATCTCGTTCACCGCTGGCTTCCTCAATCAGGCCGGCGCGCTGATCCACATCTATACCGACGGCAGCATCCACCTCAACCACGGTGGTACCGAGATGGGTCAGGGCTTGAACACCAAGGTGGCGCAAATTGTCGCCGAGGAGTTTCAGGTCGATTTCGACAACATGATGAGTCGTCTTGGCGGCTACCGCAGCCACGAGGAGGACGCCCACCACCGCTGCCACGCAGAGCTTGGCATTGCCGAGGGAGGTGCCTCATGAGTGACGACATGCTTGCAGATCTGATCGCGC
>JBFFKD010000391.1:0-3038 GCA_041555595.1 Motiliproteus sp. | reverse complement strand
GGTACCCGACCAGCCCACCGGTACCATGGACTGGGAATGGGGTAAAGATGGCAAGGTCAAGCCCAAGATCCAGTACACACCAAAAGACGAGTGGGTCCAGCGGCTGAAAGCCGGGATGAAAAAATCTTGCGAATTCCTGTTTGAAGCCGGCGCCAAGCGCATATCCTTCAACAGTACCGCCTTCACCCCCATCACCAGCCCGGACAAGATCAGCAAGATCGATGAATACAAGGTTGCTCCTGGCCTGCTTCACCTGACCTCGGCTCACGTCCAGGGCAGCTGTCGGGTGGGCCTCAACGCCGATGTCGGCGTGGTGGACCAGAATCTGCAGCTGCACAACCTAGACAACATCTACGTGGTCGACGGATCGGTGATGCCCACTACCGCCTCGACCCACACCATGATTCCAATCATGGTGATGGCCGACCTGGCTATGCACAAGCTGCTACAGGGTTGATTCGATTAGGGCGCCTAGTTTTAAGGCGCCCTCTTTTCTCTTCTGCTAATTACAAATATAGGTTTACTTATGCTTAACCAGGATACCCGTACCCAGATCGCCGACCAGATTTTCAACTGCTTCGAGAAAACAGAACAGATCTCTCTACTCACCAAGAGCCACCCTGAGATTGAGATGGAAGATGCCTACCGCATCCAAGAACTGGTCGTTGAGCGCTTCAAAGCCAAGGGCCAGCAGGTCAAAGGCTATAAAGTCGGCCTAACCTCCAAGGCGATGCAAGAGATGATCGGTGCATCTGAGCCGGACTACAGCTCACTGCTAGACCCGATGTTTATCGCCGAAGGTAGCGAGCTTAAACGAGATGATTTCGCCAGCCCAATGGTCGAGATTGAGATCGCCTTTGTCATGAAAGAGCGCCTGCAAGGCCCCGGCATCAACGCCGCCGACGTGATCCGCGCCACCGATTTCATTCTGCCCTCGATCGAGATCGTCGACTTCCGAATCGCTCCTGCACCCGGCATGGATGTACGAGATACCATTCCCGACCTGGCGGCCGTCGGTTGCGTCACCGTAGGTGGCAACCCAATCAAACTGGATGCTATCGACGTTCGTAACATCAAGGGCGAACTGATCATCAACGACGAAGTGCGTGAAACGGGGATCTCTTCGGATGTACTGGGCAACCCAATCAACGCGGTGGCCTGGCTGGCCAACAAACTATCCGAATTCGGCGTGACCTTCAAACCCGGCGATGTCATCTTCTCCGGTTCCTGTACGCGTGCGCTGCCGGTACAAGCTGGCGACCGAGTTACTGCACGCTTTGATAATGGTTTAGGCGACGTCAACCTGACTTTTGAGTAACCCCATGTCGAACTACCGATCCAGACAGACCACCGAAGGCCGGCACAATGCTGGTGCGCGCGCTCTCTGGCGCGCCACCGGCGTCTGTGACAGTGACTTCGGCAAGCCGATCATCGCGGTCGCCAACTCCTTCACCCAGTTCGTCCCCGGTCACGTCCATCTCAAGGATATCGGCCAACTGGTGGCGCGAGAGATCGAGCGCGCTGGCGGTATCGCCAAGGAGTTCAACACCATCGCCATCGACGATGGCATCGCCCAGGGCCACGACGGCATGCTTTACAGCCTGCCTTCACGTGATCTTATTGCCGACTCGGTCGAGTACATGGTCAACGCCCACTGTGCCGATGCCCTAATCTGTATCTCCAACTGCGACAAGATCACCCCCGGCATGCTGATGGCCGCCATGCGCCTTAACATCCCCACCATCTTCGTCTCCGGCGGGCCAATGGAGGCCGGTCGGGTGCAACTGGCCGAGCAGGTAGTGCGGATTGACCCGGTGGACGCCTACGTCGCCGGCGTAAGGAAAGATGTGTCGGACGAGGAATCACTGCAGACCGAACAGAACGCCTGCCCCACCTGCGGTTCCTGCTCCGGCATGTTCACCGCTAACTCGATGAACTGCCTCAATGAGGCGCTAGGACTGGCTCTACCCGGCAACGGCAGCATGCTGGCCACCCACGCTGACCGCCGTGAGCTGTTCCTTGAGGCCAGCCGCCGCATTGTCGAGATTACCCAGCGCCATTACGAACAGGGCGATGACAGCGTTCTACCCCGTAACGTCGCCAACAAAGATGCCTTTCATAACGCCATGACCATGGATATCGCCATGGGCGGGTCGACCAACACCATCCTGCACCTGCTGGCCGCTGCCCAGGAGGGAGAGATCGACTTCACCATGGCCGACATCGACCGGCTGTCGCGGGAGATCCCACAACTGTGCAAGGTATCGCCATCGACCGCCAAGTACTACATGGAGGATGTCCACCGTGCCGGCGGCGTATTCGCCATTCTGGGCGAACTGGACCGTGCCAAGCTACTCAATACCGGCGGCGCCACCGTACACAGCGCCACCCTGGCCGAGGCGCTGGAGCGCTGGGATATCTGCCGTACCGACGATGCTGCGGTAGAAACTTTCTACCGCGCAGGGCCTGCCGGGATCCGCACCACCGAGGCGTTCAGCCAGGAGTGCCGCTGGGACAGCCTGGATCGTGATCGCGAGAACGGCTGCATCCGCAGCCTGGAACACGCCTACAGCCGCGAAGGCGGTCTGGCCGTACTGTTCGGCAACCTGGCCGAGGATGGCTGTATCGTCAAGACCGCGGGTGTGGCCGATCACATGTTGCGGTTCGAGAGCTTGGCCCGGGTATTCGACGATCAGGATGCCGCGATCGAAGCACTGCGAGCAGACGAGATCCAGCCCGGTACCTGCGTCATCATCCGTTACGAGGGTCCTAAGGGCGGTCCCGGCATGCAGGAGATGCTGCTCCCCACCAGCCTGCTCAAAGCCAAGGGGCTGGCCGAATCCTGCGCCCTGCTGACCGACGGCCGCTTTTCCGGCGCCACCTCCGGTCTGTCGATTGGCCATGCTTCTCCGGAAGCGGCCAACGGCGGCGCCATCGCCCTGATCGAGGATGGCGACCTGATCCAGATCGACATCCCCAATCGTGGTATCAACATCGCCATCAGCGACGCGGCCCTGAGTGAGCGGCGCAGGAAGATG
>JBFFKD010000390.1:0-3047 GCA_041555595.1 Motiliproteus sp. | reverse complement strand
GTTGGTTGCGGTCGTTGGGGTTGTGATGGTTGTTTTGTGGGCCGTGATTGTTCGAGAGGTGCGGTCCTAATAGGCAGCAGTTTTTTATAGCTGGGGGGAAGGGACTGTATTTTAGGGTGCCGTCGTATTAGCTGTGATCAGTTAACTTAGCGGTTTCATGTGCGATCACCTTTCTTTGGGCAGAGGAGCTGGGTTAATGCTCTTTAGATGCAGCCTTCCAAGGATCTCGGTCTGATCTTCGACGGCAGCTGAGTTGGCGGCGGTCGGATTTGGCTGGTTCAAACCGAATCTCGGCCCGTCGGTCAGAGCCTCGTCTGCGGTCAGTCAGCAAGCGGCGGTTTTTTTCAGCTGGATTTGCGTGATCAAAGTGTCGGAATAACATGGCTGGAACCTCCTGCAATCGCGATTCGTGATTTAGTCCCTAGTTTCATTATAGCTCGATGTGGAAAAACAGAGGTCGATGCCGCTTTGAGGCAGGTCGGAGCCGCGCTATAATGCTGCGTTTTGTCCGGGCCGATCGGTGATTGGCCTGCCTATCATGTGAGTGGAATAGTCAGAAGGCGTTATGAGCTCTCAAGAATCCCCATCCCAGGTATCTAACTTCATCGCTCAGATTATTGATGAAGATATCAAAAGCGGTAAGCACCATAAGATTTTGACCCGTTTTCCGCCCGAACCCAACGGTCATCTGCACATCGGTCATGCCAAGTCGATCTGTGTGAACTTCGGGCTGGCCGAGCAGTTTGGTGGTGCCTGCAATTTGCGCTTTGATGATACCAACCCCTCTAAAGAGGAGCAGGAGTTCGTCGATGCGATCAAGGCCGACGTTAAGTGGTTGGGGTTTGAGTGGAATGGCGAGGTTCGTTACGCTTCCGATTATTTCGATCAGTTTTATAGCTGGGCTCAGCATCTGATCCGCGAAGGCAAGGCGTACGTCTGTGATCTGTCGGCCGAGCAGGCTAGCGAATATCGTGGCTGGGCCACTAAACCCGGCAAGCCAAGCCCGTTTCGCGAGCGTTCGGTTGAGGAGAATCTGGATCTGCTAGAGCGGATGAAAGCGGGTGAGTTCGATGAGGGGGCTCGGGCGTTGCGCGCCAAGATCGATATGAGCTCGCCGAATATGAATCTGCGTGATCCGATGTTGTACCGGATTCGCAAGCAGCATCATCATCAGACCGGCGACAAGTGGAATATCTATCCCACTTACGACTTCGCCCATGGTCAGGAAGATGCCATCGAAGGTATTACTCATTCGATCTGCACCATGGAATTTGCCGACCATCGACCCTTGTACGAGTGGTTTTTGGAAAATTTACCGGTCCCTAGCAAGCCGACGCAGTACGAATTTGGTCGTTTGAATCTGAACTATACCGTTACCAGTAAGCGCAAGCTCAAGCAGCTGGTCGATGACGAGGTCGTATCGGGATGGGACGATCCTCGGATGCCGACCATCTCCGGTTTGCGCCGTCGTGGCTTTACCGCCCAGTCGTTGCGTAATTTCTGTTACGGCTTGCCGGTATCCAAATCCGACGGTGTGGTTGACATCGCTCAGTTGGAGTTTGCTATCCGCGATGATCTGGATAAGCACGCACCGCGGGCGATGTGTGTGCTCGACCCGATTAAGGTCGTGGTTAGTAATTTTGCCGAACACGTCGAGGGCGAGGTGCAGCTGATGGACGCGCCGGCGCATCCCAAGATCGACCTGGGTCAGCGTCAGTTGCCTTTTACCGCTGAACTCTATATCGATCGGGCCGATTTCAGCGAAGATACTACGTTGTCGCGCAAGAAGTTTAAGCGGCTGGTGCTGGGTGAGTTCGTGCGCCTGCGCAGTGCCTATGTGATCAAGGCCGATCAGGTGATCAAAAATGATGCGGGCGAAATTGTCGAGATCCGCGCCAGCTTGGTACCGGGTACCGTTGGCGAGAATCCCCCCGAAGGGATGAAGCCACGGGGCGTTATTCACTGGGTCTCTGCCACTCAAGGTAAGCGGGCGAGGGTTCGGGTCTATGATCGTTTGTTTAACCACCCAGCGCCGGACAAGGGCGAAGCTGACTTTATGCAGCACTTTAATGCTGAGTCATTTCGTGAGCTAAGCAATTGCTGGGTTGAACCAGAATTGGCCCAGGCGGCGCCTGAGTCAGGTTTTCAGTTTGAGCGCGAGGGCTACTTTGTTACTGATCGTTATGATCACAGTATCGACGCACCGGTGTTCAATATGACTATCGGTCTGCGTGATACCTGGGCGAGTAAATAACGGACGGGAACGGAAAATAATATGAGTTTACAGATCTACAACACCCTGACCCGTCAGAAGGAGCGCTTTGCTCCGATCGAGCCGGGTAAGATTCGGATGTATGTTTGCGGCATGACGGTATACGACTACTGTCATCTGGGCCATGCCCGGGTGTTGGTAGCGTTCGATGTGATCACTCGTTATCTGCGTGCCAGCGGTTATGACGTCCATTATGTGCGTAACATCACCGATGTTGACGACAAGATTATCAGGCGTGCTAGCGAAAACGACGAAAGCTGCGAGAATCTGACCGAGCGTTTCATCGCAGCCATGCATGAAGATGAAGCTCGATTGGGGGTGTTGCCACCGACCGAAGAGCCGCGCGCAACAGCGCATATGTCGCAGATTATCGTGATGGTCGAAACCCTGATCGATAAGGGTTTTGCTTACGCGGCTGATAACGGCGATGTTTATTACCGGGTCGGCAAGTTTGACGGCTACGGCAAGTTGACCAACCGTAATCTGGATGAGATGCAGGCGGGAGCGCGGGTCGAGGTCAATGATCAGAAAGAAAATCCGTTTGACTTCGTGCTTTGGAAAGCGGCCAAGCCGGGTGAGGTAAGTTGGCAGTCACCCTGGGGTGAAGGGCGTCCGGGCTGGCATATCGAGTGTTCGGCGATGTCCAAGTGCTGTCTGGGCGATACATTCGATATCCACGGCGGTGGTCCTGACCTGCCGTTCCCGCATCACGAGAACGAGATTGCCCAGTCCGAAGCGGCCAATGGGGTCAAGTTCGTTAATACCTGGATGCATG
>JBFFKD010000389.1:0-3047 GCA_041555595.1 Motiliproteus sp. | reverse complement strand
GTCTGTGTCTCCGAACCCAAAACTGCGAGCCCACCCTTGACCCTGCGGGAGGCGGTGGTCGAGCCGTTTCGCGAGTTCTTTTCCCGTAGTACGGTCAAAACGGCGGTGGCTGCGCTGGTTTTTATCCTGCTCTATAAACTCGGCGATAGCATGGCAACAGCACTGTCGACGCCGTTCTATCTGGACCTGGGCTTTAGTAAGACCGAAATAGGTACCATTGCCAAAGCCGCTTCACTTGGGGCATCCATTGCCGGTGGTCTGGTGGGGGGAGTCGCCATGATCAAGCTGGGTATTAACCGCTCGCTGTGGATTTTTGGTGTTGTGCAGGTGTTATCGATTCTTGGCTTTGCTGTCTTGGCTGAGGTCGGTAATGATCCGTTTGTGCTGTTTTTGGTAGTCGCTTTTGAGTATTTTGGGGTGGGTCTGGGTACCGCTGCGTTCGTGGCCTTTATGGCGCGTTTGGCGGACAAGCGTTTTACCGCGACCCAGTTGGCTTTGTTCACCAGTTTGGCGAGCATTCCACGTACCTTTGCTAATGCCAGTACCGGTTATCTGATCGAGTCGATCGGTTATACCCAGTTCTTTTTATTGTGTGCGTTGATAGCGTTGCCGGGGATGTTGATGCTGTTTTGGGTGGCTCCCTGGAATGGCGTGGCTGCAGATAAAAAGACTAGATACCAATGAAACACAGATATATTTAATACCATCGTTACTCTGCTGCTTCGACATAAGACAGAGTCCTGTCATTGTCGTATCTAGCTGTCCTGTCCTTCGCTATGGCTGCCAACGATAGGTTGCCAAAGCTATGCGTCCTTGGATTACCTTAACGCCTTCATCTTCTAAACGGACCTTTTGACGAAGGTACGCTGGACTGCCGATCTCGAAGCTGATCTTGCCAGCAGCATTGATGACTCGGTGCCAAGGCAGTGTTGTTTCTTTAGGGAGTTTCTTAAGGGTGGAGCCGACAAACCGTGCGTAGCCGGGTAGCCCTGCTAGCTCGGCTAGCTGTCCATAACTGACAACTTTACCTGTAGGTATCTGGGCCAATACCTGCCAGATCAGTTGTGTATTGCTGGGGGAGTGGGGCATTTTGGCACTGTAGCAGCTGCCCAAAGCGGGAACTACTTTTAGGCCGGATTTATTTCGGCTCAAAAAAAACCGGCGTGCTGGCGCCGGTTTTTCGCTTAGGATTGAGTTTACAGGCGCAGAGCGCCATCAACGTCGATGGTACGGCCGCTGAAATACTCGTTCTCTAAGATGAAGGCAACGGTTGACGCGATCTCATCTGGATCACCAACGCGCTGTGCAGGGATGCTCTTGGACATCTTCTCTAATGCTTCTGGCTTCATGCTCATGACCATCTCTGTACCGATAAAACCCGGTGCGATGGCGCCAGTGCGAATGCCAAAACGTGCTAGCTCTTTGGCCCATACAGTGGTTAATGCTACAACGCCTGCCTTGGCGGCGCTGTAGTTAGTCTGACCCATGTTGCCGCAGCGCGAGATGCTGGAGATATTGACGATGCAGCCGGGCTTACCCGCTTCGATCATTTTGGTCGCAGCTTCGCGACCGCACAGGAAAACGCCGGTCAGGTTGACGTCGATAACCTGCTGCCAGCTGCTTAATGACATGCGTTTAACCACTTCACCATCTTTCACTTTGATAAACATGCCGTCACGAGTGATGCCAGCGTTGTTGACCAGGCCATCAATGCCCCCCATCTCTTCGACGATCTTGCTGAACACCGCTTCGACTGTCGCTTCGTCGGCGACGTTGGCGAGGTAGCTGCGGGCAGTGATGCCTTTCTCTGCGCACAGGCCAACAGTCTCATCGAGAGCGTCTTGGTTCATGTCGATCAGAGCTGGAATAGCCCCTTTGCTGGCTAGGTGAAGAGCCATGGCGCGACCGAGTCCTTGTCCGCCTCCGGTAATAACGATAACTTTGTCTTGCAGATTCATAATAAACCTCTCATGCGCACACTAGCTCTGGCCTTTTCATCCCTTCTGTGTCTCTTAGTTAGCAGGGATCTCGGTGCTGGAACGATAGTAGTAATAGATAATCATGTTGCGGTGCAGCAGGCATGGTAAGGGTATTCCATTATTGTTTCAATCGGTTTATGCCGCGATGCGGAAGAGTGGCTATCGCTAAAGTCGCAAGCTTGAAAGAGGTTTATCCGATACCATTAACATTTGATTGTCTTGGACTGTGGGTCTGTTGATGCGTTTTTTGTTTTTGTTGTTTGTGTTGGTTCCGATTGTTGAGATCGTTCTGCTAATCAATGTCGGTCAGGCGATCGGTGCCTGGTATACCATCGGTCTCGTGCTGCTGTCGGCTTTTATCGGTGTCAATATGCTGCGTCAGCAGGGCTTGTCGACCCTATTGCGTGCGCGTTCGCGGATGGATGGCGGCGAGATACCCGCACAGGAGATGATCGAAGGGCTGATCCTGGCCGTAGGTGGCGCGCTACTGATTACGCCCGTTTTTGTGACCGATTTTTTTGGTTTCTGCTGTTTGATGCCGATGATTCGAAAGGGCTTTGTTAACCGACTTAAGCATCATTTCACAATTGTTGCGGCACAGCAGGGGCAGGCGGTCTATGGCCAGCATCCCCCGGGTGGCGAATCCCGTTATAACCCGGCTAATAGTGCTGGGCAGCACCAGCCACATACTGGCAGCCCTGAGCCATTGGTGCCAAATTCAAAGTCGGGTTCAGCCCCTCGCGGCGGGGAGACTATCGACGGTGAGTATCAGCGTGATGATTAAGTTTTGTTGCGCTATTGGACGCAGAGATCAGTTGTTACAGCTAGCGCCTCTTACTTGCTGCCGGAATAGGTTTAGCCCATCTAGGTAAAAAAATCCGTTCAAACAGTTGAATTCGTTTCGCGCCTTCCTCGCGCCTACCCGGTCTCCCATGTCACTGAGAACCGTGGCCAGATTGTGGAGTGTCATCGCAACGTCCGGGCGGAAGGCGTCAACCCGCTCGTGGGCGAGTTCGCGGTAGATCTCGAGCGCTTTCCCGTGTGCATCCTTCGCAGGGGCTCTCTGCC
>JBFFKD010000388.1:0-3054 GCA_041555595.1 Motiliproteus sp. | reverse complement strand
TGCGGCGGACGCCGATAGTCATTCCCATCGTCATCGCCAGGGTCATACACATCCCCGGTGTGGCCGAAACGAACAGGAAGGTAGGGATAAAAACGGCTAGCAGTGTGGTGTCGATAAGGGAGTTGAGCATAACTACGAAGGGTTCGTTGACGAGGACCGGCAAGACTAAGGTAAGTCGAGAAAATTCGCCAGCAAAGGTTTGTTGTAACGGCCGCTTTCAACAGAGTCTGAAGACCGGACGAGCTGTTAACACAGGAGTCAGAGTGTGGCTAATGACATTAGTGTCGGGCTGCTGCCAACTCTGACCTGCGCGCAGAGTTTTGAGCAGCAGGGGTAGCAACTGCGAGTCCAGTATCTATCGACAGATGGCCCAACCGGGCTGAAGGCTTCGGTAGCGCTGTTGGCGTTTGATCAGTCTAGCCAGATTGAAGCGGGTGAAAACCGCGGCATGAGCGCACAGCATCAGTTTGTCGTGACCCAGTTACAGCAGCAAGCAGGCACTGACCAGTGGCAGTTTGAGCTGTCGATGATTAGTCCTCACCGCAGGCAAGCGCTAGCGATCTGGCTGACCGCTGAGGGCACCGCAGCGCCGGTTCAGGTAGTGGCGGGTTGGATCGAATAGAACAACTCAGTCGGGGGGACAGGGTGCGCCATAACGGTGGATCAAAAAAGGCACCCGAAGGTGCCTTGCATCTGTCTATATCAGGATTTTTTAGATTGCGTCGTTGCCGGTCTCGCCGGTACGGATGCGGATGATCTGTTCGAGCTGGGTGACGAAGATTTTTCCGTCGCCGATCTTGCCGGTGTTCGCTGAGCTACTGATCGCCTCAATCACCTGATCGACCAATTCATCACTGATGGCGGCTTCGATCTTCACCTTGGGAAGAAAGTCGACGACGTACTCGGCACCCCGGTAGAGTTCGGTGTGGCCTTTTTGACGGCCAAAACCCTTGACCTCGGTTACGGTGATACCTTGGACACCAATCTCAGACAGCGCTTCGCGCACGTCGTCCAGTTTGAACGGTTTAATAACTGCAGTAACCAGTTTCATCGATATCTCCTGTTGAGGTTTTCGACCCCAGTTGATCGGAATCGGGGCAGATTTTGTGCGCTAGTATAGCCTGATACCCTTAGTCAGGCTATTTCCCCTCAGCCAAATCAAAAACGCTACTGACGACTGGATGTTCGGGTTAGGATGGCCCGGATTTAGCTGCTACTCATCGAAAAAGTGGCTTGATCTGCTGTTTAATGTCATCAAATGGAACGCGTACTTGGATCTTTCGTTGTTATTAGAGCAGCTTGGGCTGCTGTTGATCTCGTTGTTGGCTAACCTGCTATCGGCTCTGGCTGGCGGTGGGGCAGGATTGTTGCAGTTTCCGGTACTGCTGTTTCTCGGTCTTAGTTTTGCTACCGCCTTGGCAACTCACAAGATAGCCAGCGTAGCACTGGGTGTTGGCGCCACCTTGCGGCATCTGCGCGAGGGTTCTCTGGATTGGCAGTTCGCCGCTTTCATGTTGATCTGCGGCTTACCCGGTGTTGTGCTGGGTGCCAACCTGATCCTCAACCTGCCACAGAGCTGGGCGATTCTGTCGCTAGGGGGGTTAACGGCAGGGCTGGGGTTGTACTCGGTGTTTCAGCGTGACTTGGGGTTACAACATCAGCCCCATCATCGTGAATTGAGCGGGATGCTGATCGGAGGCTTGGGATTGCTGCTGATCGGTGTGCTCAATGGTTCGTTGACCTCGGGTACCGGATTGTTTGTGACGATCTGGCTGGTGCGCTGGTTCGGCTTCGATTATCAGCGTGCGGTGGCGCATACCTTGATTCTGGTTGGATTGTTCTGGAACGGGTTCGGCGCGCTTGCGGTCGCAGTGCAGACCGCTCCTCGCTGGGAGTGGTTGCCGGTATTATTGATCGGCTCGTTGCTGGGAGCCTATTTTGGTGCTCACCTGGGGATCGCCAAGGGTAATCGGATCATTAAACGTAGCTTTGAACTGCTGACGCTGCTGCTCGGGTTGAAGTTGTTGTGGGATGGTTTTGTTCTGCTAAATGCTTAAATTTCCACAGTAAAAACTAGCTGGATTGATCCTTGACTGGGCGAAAGGGGCTATTCTTACCGTAACCCGAGGTGGCAACCTGTCAGGAGCCGGAATGAGCCTACGAAGGATCGTTAAACCACTCTTATGGATCGTTGTGGTGGCCGCTATTGGCGCCGCTTTCTGGTGGAACTCATTGCCTCAGCCGGTCAGCGTCAGTATCGCAGCGGTCGAGCGTGGCCTGGTCGAACACACGGTGGTTAATACCCGAGCCGGCACCGTCAAGTCCTGCCGTCGAGCCCAGTTATCGCTGCCGATCGGTGGTCAGATCGCCGCGCTGTATGCGCAGGAGGGCGATCACGTTGAGCAGGATCAGTTGCTGATCGAGCTTTGGAATGTCGATCTGAAGGCGGCTAAACGGCAAGCCCAGCTGGCGGCTAACTCGGCTCACCTGGAGCACGATGCACTGTGCGTTCGGGCGCGAAACGTTCAGCGCGAAGCGCTGCGGATCGATAAGCTGCGCGCCCGGAACCTCTCATCTGAGGAGCAGGCTGACAAGGCTCTCGCTGAAGCGAAAGCGGCGGCATTGAGCTGCCGCGCCGCCGAAGCTCGGCAGCAGGAATCCAGGGCGCGGATCGATCTGGCTGAAGCCGCGTTGGAGCGCACCCGGCTTCGCGCACCGTTCGATGGTATCGTTGCTGAACTGAGCGGAAAAATCGGTGAATATGCGACCCCCTCGCCACCGGGTGTGGCTACGCCGCCGGCGATCGATCTGCTAACTGATGACTGCCATTACGTCGAAGCACCGATCGATGAAGTTGACGCCGCCGAACTGCAGCCGGAACAGCCGTTACGGATCTCGCTCGATGCCTATCGGGGCCAGAGTTTCCCCGGCAAGTTACGGCGTATCGCGCCCTACGTGCTCGATCGAGAGAAGCAGGCGCGTACAGTCGAGATTGAAGCCGATTTTATTCAGCGTCCGGATATTCGTCTGCTGGCGGGTTATAGCGCCGACCTG
>JBFFKD010000387.1:0-3057 GCA_041555595.1 Motiliproteus sp. | reverse complement strand
TATCGGACAACACCGTAAAGCCCCGAGAGGGGGCTTAAAAACGAAGAAGAAAACTATGAAGCCAGCCGACTAAACTGGTTATAAGGTATGACTGGATTGATCCGATCAGGTTCCCGGTGACGAGAAAAAAAATCTGTCAGCCGTTATCCGATGTTGAGTGACCCGATAAGCAGCGCTCAAAGCTTTGCCCGAGCTGTCGTAGCAGGTTGAGGTAACCCTGAGCATCGGCTTCGATGGTCGCTGCCATCGGATCGAGCTGCCCCTGGCGAGTTTCGGTGGCTTCGATCAGGTTTTCGACCAGATCCGGTGAAAACTGTGGCTCGCTGAATACGCAAACGGCGCGTTGGTCACTCAGCTGCTGTCGTATATGTGCAAGGTGCTTGGCACCAGGGCGGCGTTCGGGACTGAGTGTGAACGCACCCAGGTGGTTTAGGCCATAGTGTTGTTCAAACCCCTGGTAGCCGTCGTGAAAGACGAAGTAGCCTCGCTTTTGGACGGGCACAAGCAGCTCTTGTATCTGTCGGTCGGTTGTATCGAGTTGATCCAGAAAACGGGTTAGATTTTGTCGGTAGTACACACCGTTATCCGGGTCGACTTCGCTTAAAACTTCCGTAATTCGTTGCGCTAAATCTTTGGCGCGCTCAGGATCGAGCCAGATATGTGGATCGCTGTCATGCTGGTGTTCGTCATGGTGTTGATGCTGGGATGGGACTGTGGTGGGTTGTTGTGGCTGATCCATCAGCGATACCACCCGCACCGATGTGGGCAGTTGTCGCAACACCTTGGTTAGCGACATCTCCAGTTCGGGGCCGATCCAAAAGATCAGCTCAGCCTGCTCCAGCTTAATGCGCTCGGAAGGGCGTAGCTGAAAATCGTGCGGTGAGCTGGCTCCGGGTATCAGTAGTTGTGGCCGGTTGACACCATCGCTGATAGTCGCCACCAGTAGCTGTACAGGTTTGATGCTGGTGACCACCTCTAAGGCGCTGGCAGATGGGGCGATGCCGAATCCGGCCAGTAGCAACGAGGCGGCCAGTTTAGATGATGTCGATGCAAGCACAGCGGCCAGCCGCGAACGAGTCGCGGTGATTAGCGCTGTGACTGTAAAAGTGTAAGGCATAGTTAAATACGAGTTGAGTTAAGGTTAGGCAAGAGAGCGGCTGGTTAGGTACGGCTGATGATAAATATCAGATGTTATAGTGTAACGTTTTATCGTCGATCGATTCAATTTAAGTTTATCGCCCTGTTTAGCCTGGAGTTAGCCTCGGCCGTTTCTTGACCGACCTGTTGAGCATCTTGCTGCGTTGTGAATACGCGGATAGATCCGTCTGGCTGATGCTTTTTAGTCGGCCGCTAGCCCGTAACCGGGCAGTACCGCTATAATGCGCGCTTTGTTGTCTTTCTACTTATCACGGAAGCAGTTCTGCCATGACCGTTCGTACTCGTATTGCACCGTCACCGACCGGTGACCCCCACGTTGGTACCGCTTACATCGCGCTGTTCAATCTGGCCTTTACTCGCCAGCAGCAGGGCAAGTTTATTTTGCGGATTGAGGATACCGATCAGGCGCGCAGTACTCCCGAATCGGAACAGATGATCTTGGACTCGCTCCGTTGGTTGGGACTTGATTGGGATGAAGGTCCCGATGTTGGCGGCCCGCACGGCCCGTACCGTCAGAGTGAGCGTGGCGAAATCTACGCTGAGCATAGCCAGCAATTGCTTGATAACGGCCATGCCTTCCGCTGCTTCTGCAGCACCGAGCGGCTCGATGAGTTGCGTAAAGAACAGATGACCAACAAAACCCAGCTTGGTTACGATGGCCACTGTCTGCACCTGTCCCAAGAAGAGGTGCAGAGCCGGTTGGAAAATCGCGAGCCGCATGTCGTACGGATGAAAGTACCGCGCCAGGGCCAGTGCAAATTCAACGACATGTTACGCGGCGAGATTGAGATCGACTGGGCCCAGGTCGATATGCAGGTGCTGATGAAAGCGGATGGTATGCCAACCTATCACCTGGCTAACGTGGTTGACGATCATCTGATGCAGATCACGCATGTGCTGCGTGGCGAGGAGTGGATTAGCTCGGCTCCTAAACACCAGCTGCTGTACGATTATTTCGGTTGGGAGATGCCGCAACTGTGTCATATGCCGCTGCTGCGTAATCCTGATAAGAGCAAGCTGAGCAAGCGTAAAAACCCCACCAGTATTTTGTATTATCAGCGCATGGGCTTTATGCCTGAAGCACTGCTGAACTATTTGGGGCGCATGGGTTGGTCGATGCCCGACGAACGGGAAAAGTTCAGTCGTCAGGAGATGTTCGATGCTTTCGATACTAACCGGATATCGCTTGGCGGACCGGTGTTCGACGTAGATAAGTTGCGTTGGCTCAACGGCCTGTGGATTCGTGAAGAGCTCGACGTCGACGGTTTCGCCGATCGGGTCAAGCAGTGGGCGTTGAACCGCGACTATCTGTTGCCGATCGTGCCTCTGATTCAACCACGGGTTGAAACCTTCTCCGATGTCATGCCGTTGGCCGGTTTCTTCTTGGTCGGCATGCTGGATCTGGACGAGAGTGCGTTCGAACACAAAAAGCTTGAACGTGATCAGATTCGTCAAGTGTTGCAGTTTGCCTTGTGGGACCTGGAAGCGCTGCGTAGTTGGGATAAGGAGTCGATCTTCCCGACCCTGAATCAGTTGGCTGCTGCTCTTGATCTGAAGATTCGTGACCTGCTGTTCCCGCTGTTTATTGCCATCTGCGGTAGTACCGCATCGGTCTCAGTCATCGACTCGATGGTGATTTTAGGGCCGGATCTGAGTCGTGCTCGGGTGCGGCACGCCTTGAATGTACTGGGCGGGGCGTCGAAGAAGGAAGCCAAGCGCTGGGATAAAGAGTACCGAGCGCTGCAGCGCGGTTAGTCGTTGATTGGGCTGGCCTGCCATTCTGAGTGGTAGTTTTTCAGCTACACTAATAACGCCCCTGAGAGCGATTTCAGGGGCGTTTTTGCGTTCTTGACAGTTGCCTTGTTCAAGTGCGAATCTGTGTGTTTGCGATGCTAGGAG
>JBFFKD010000386.1:0-3067 GCA_041555595.1 Motiliproteus sp. | reverse complement strand
TTTGCTTGGCGACCATAGCGAATTGGAACCACCTGACCCCATCCCGAACTCAGAAGTGAAACGATTTAGCGCCGATGGTAGTGTGGGGTTTCCCCATGTGAGAGTAGGTCATCGCCAAGCGCCTATTACAAAGAAAGGGCTATCCGACAGGATGGCCCTTTTTTTACGCCTGAATTTTGATGATAGATCTAGCTGCTGGAAGGCGCTGACATTAAAGCGTTATGCTGAGGTCGGGCTGTACTTTGCCGACGAAGCTGTGTCCTGCGTGGCTTTATCACCTAGCAGTGGGTCTAGTAAGGGCGATCATTGATCCTGCTGTTGGCGATGCTTCCATAATACCTCTTGACCGCCGTCACGCCGGGCTAGCCCACGCGCGGCGACAAAGAGCAGGTCGGATAACCGGTTGAGGTAGCCCTGGCATTGTGGGCGGACTTCGCAGTTTCCTGTCAAAGTCACGACCCTGCGTTCGGCACGTCGGCAAATACTGCGAGCAAGGTGACAAACTGAAGCCGCGCGGTTTCCACCCGGCAGGATGAAATCCTTTAACGGCGGTAAATCAGCATTGAGCTTATCCAGTAACTGTTCGAGCTGGGATATATGGCTGTCTTGGATCATCTCGTAACCTGGCACCGACAGTTCACCGCCGAGATTGAACAGATTTTGTTGTATCTCGTACAGGTTGCTCTGCAGTAGATCGTCATTCGCAAGCTCGCAACAGAGCAGGCCGATAGCGCTATTGAGTTCGTCGATATCTCCGATCGCTTCGATCCGGCTATCATCTTTTGCGATTCGAGAGCCGTCACCAAGTCCGGTAGTGCCTTTGTCACCGGTACGTGTGTAAATCTTTGAAAGTCGGTTGCCCATGGTGATTCTCTGTTAGCTGCTGATCGATTCGTGGCTCAAGCTATGGATAGTCTGTATCAGCGCCTGATTATAGGGGATATCCAGTCCTAAGCGCTCGGCTTGCTGATTGAGATAGCCATTGATGAAATCTATTTCGGTAGCACGTTGGCTGCGCACATCCTGTAACATCGATGAGTAATTGCTGGCGGTCGCTTTGGCAACCTGCCGGGCCTGCGCGATCAGCGGTTGTTCGAATAACGGTTGGTTGAGTGCTTCGGCCACTGTTTCGATCTCTAAGCAGAGCTGTTCCATCTCGTGGCTATATTGTGGGTTGCTGGCTAGTTCACCGTTCTGGCAGCCATGCTTAGCAGTCAGGCCATTAATTGCCGCATTTATCGCCAATTTTTGCCATAAACGTTGCTCAATATTGGCATCGTAACCGGTCTTGAGCGCTAGTTGCAGCAACCCGCCAACGCCTTCGCTGCCATTGTTGCGTGCTGTTAGGTTGATAGGACCTATCCAGCTTTCGCCATTGCCCGCATGAATCAATTGTTTGTCGTGCTGTTTAAACGCGCCTTCGGTGGTGGTTGCGGCATAGATAGCGCTCTCGGGAACCAACTCAGTAACTTGCCGTTGCTGACCCATTCCGTTTTGAAGTAACACGATCGTGCTGTCGGCTGAAAGCCTGTGCGCGATCTGACGAACTGCGGTTAGGGTGTCATAGCTCTTGGTCGTGACCAGTAGGTGTTTAACCGGAGCGTTACAGTCGGCTAGCTCGCCGGCTAGCGTGAGTGTTGAGTTTGGTGTCTTGCCACTGATTTTAATCGGGTCGATGTAACTATCTAAGCGTTGCTGGTTACGTACAATTAACCGAACCGGGTTCTGGTTGAGGGTCAGATGGCAAGCCCATAGAGTACCGATCGCGCCCGCTCCGAGGATGTGCCAGGTGTGAGTGCTGAGTGGAGCTGTCGTCATAGTGAGTTCAGTCGCTTAGGCGGGTGTAATGGTCTGGTCAGTGGTATAGAATCGAGCGCTGTTATCTGCCCGCTGCTGGCTTTGATTGGGTCCCCTAAATGTCTGGTACTCCAGTCGTTAGTCGTTGCAGCAGCCCTATTGTGCCATTACTGCCAACGCTCACCAAGGAGCATGGAGGAGGATTTATGCCGTCATTTGATGTGGTATCCGAGCTTGATATGCATGAGGTCAGCAATGCTGTCGACCAAGCTAATCGTGAGACAACCACGCGTTACGATTTTAAAGGGGTCGACGCCAAGTTTGAATTGACCGATACCGAGATTACCTTGACCGCTGAAGGTGATTTTCAGTTACAGCAGATGCGAGACATCCTACGGGCTAAAATGATTAGCCGCAAAATTGATGTTAAATCTCTTGATGCAAAACCGTTTGAAAAGAGCGGTATGAAGGTGAAACAGCAGATCGTATTGCAGCAGGGCATCGATCAGCCGACTTCAAAGAAGATCGTCAAAATGATTAAGGATCAAAAGCTCAAGGTGCAAGCTGCTATCCAGGGTGAGCAGGTTCGAGTGACAGGTAAGAAGCGTGATGATCTACAGCAGGCGATGGCTGTGCTGCGTGATGCTGATCTAGATGTACCGTTACAATTTACCAACTTCCGCGACTGATCAGGGTGACGGATCAGCGATCTGTAGAGGCGGTGCTGCCAAGTCGGCCGGAGAATCTGTGGCAGGCAATTTTCAACCGACGAATGCTGATCTGCATAATGATCGGCTTTTCGTCGGGTTTGCCGCTTTATATCCTCTACCAGCTGATTCCTGCGTGGTTGCGAGATCAGGGGGTCAGTCTTGAAACGATCGGCTTGTTCTCGCTGGTGGCCTTTCCCTATACCTGGAAATTTCTTTGGTCGCCGGCTCTGGATCGCTATATTCCGCCGCTATTCGGCCGTCGTCGTGGTTGGATGTTCATTACCCAGCTTGCGCTGTTGCTATCGATAGCAGCGTTTGCGCTGTTCAATCCGACTGAGTCGATCACCTCGGTCGCCTATGTGGTGTTTGCAGTGGCGTTCTTCAGTGCGACTCAGGACATCGTGCTTGATGCCTACCGCCGAGAGTTGCTGCCTGATGAGGAGCTGGGTCTGGGTAACTCCTTGTTTGTAAATGCCTACCGTTTTTCCAGTTTAGTGCCAGGTTCGTTGGCGCTAATTTTGGCTGATCAGCTGCCATGGCAGACGGTGCACCTGGTCGTT
>JBFFKD010000385.1:0-3073 GCA_041555595.1 Motiliproteus sp. | reverse complement strand
GTCAGAGGCGGCTTGCAGCTTGGCAGCCAGTTGTTCGTTGTTGCTGAGCAGGGCACTGGTTTGGTGGCCCAGGGCGATGATGCAGGCGCCGGTTAGGGTGGCGATGTCGATTACGCTGGCGGGCTCGAAACGCTCTGCGTAAGTGAGTGCGTCGCACAGCACCAATCGGCCCTCGGCGTCGGTGTTGAGGATCTCGACGGTTTGACCAGACATGGTGGTGACGATGTCGCCGGGTTTGGTGGCAAAGCCGCTGGGCATGTTCTCGGCCGCAGCGATAATAGCGACCACGTTCAGGTCGAGCCCCAGTTCGGCGACTGCGTTCATGGTGCCTAGTACGCTGGCGGCGCCGCACATATCGTACTTCATCTCGTCCATCTCAGCGCCGGGCTTTAGGCTGATGCCGCCTGAGTCGAAAGTGATTCCTTTGCCGACTAGCACGTGCGGCTTGTCGGCAGCGTCGCCGCCCTGGTATTGCAGTACGATCAGGCGGGCTTCCTGTTCGGAACCGGCGGCGACCGATAGTAGTGCGCCCATTCCCAGCTCTTCCATATCGGCTTCGTTGAGAACTTCCAGGCTGATGTTGTCGTATTCGTCGGCCAGTTCCTGGGCTTGTTCGGCCAGGTAGATCGGGGTACATACGTTGCCAGGCAGATTGCCCAGGTCACGGGCGGTAGTCACGCCGTTGGCGATCGCTGAGGCGTCCAGAATGGCGATCTCGCCGGTTTCAACATCATCCTCGTCGAGTACAATTTGGATCGCATCGAACGAAACGGGATCGGCGGGAGTGCTCTTTAGCTGGTCAAATTGATACAGGCCGGCACCGATGGTCTCGGCTAGGGTGCGACTGCGCCAGTAGCAATCGCGGTTGTCTATCGCGTTGTCATCCAGAGCGATGGCAAAGTTGCTGATCTGAAGTTTTTTGATCGCGCTGAGTAGTGCAGAAGCGATCTTCTTGAAGTTGTTATCGTTGCGCTCGTCGGTTTTACCCAGTCCGATCAGCAGTACCCGTTTGGCGGTAACGCCGCTGAGTTGTTGCAGCAGTAGAGTGTCGCCGCTTTTGCCGCGAATATCGCCAGCTTCGACGATGTTGCTGATGTAGCCCTCGCTAGCGATGTCTAACTGTTTAGCGGCGTCCGTCAGGCCATCGTCCTGGCCGATCGCTACGATTAGGCAGTCGCTGCTCAATTGGGCCAGCTCACCAGATACAATTTGAAATTCCATAAATGCTCCACAAGACATCGACAGGGCTTTAGGGGATAATGCCGCCAGTCCGGGATGTCACTGGATAAGCGGATAAGTGGCCGAGAGTTTACGCCAATTTAGTAGCTTTTGTAGAGCCTGTTTTGCGATCTAGCCCGACATCGAGTCAACTGATTTAACCTGCCTGCCGAGAGAACCCCGCTCCGTTGATTATTTTTCGCTACCTCAGTAAGGAAGTGTTGGCCACGATGACCGCCGTTACCGGCGTATTGTTGTTGATCATCATGAGTGGTCGCTTTATCAAATACCTGGCAAACGCTGCTGATGGTAAGTTGTCGGCCGATATCCTGTTGCTACTGATCAGTTACCGAATTCCCGGTTTTCTGGAGTTGATCCTGCCGTTAGGGTTGTTCCTCGGTATTCTGTTGTCTTACGGGCGGCTCTACCTAGAAAACGAGATCACCAGTCTGACGGCCAGTGGGATGAGCCAGAATCAATTACAGTGGCTGACGCTGGGGCCTGCGTTGATGGTGTCGCTACTGGTAGCGCTGCTTAGTTTTTGGGTCACTCCCTGGGGCGCGGCTCAGGTCGAGCAGCTATTGAGCAAGCAGGAATCGATGACCGAGTTTGATGCCCTGACTGCAGGGCGGTTCCAGAAACTGCCGTCGCGCAGTCGCGTCTCCTATGTTGAGTCGCTGGAGGAGAATCGAACCCTGCTGCAGGGTGTGTTCTTGTCCGAGCAGATCGGCACCCGTAAAAAACCGCGGTTGGGTGTGATGGTTGCGGAATCGGGGCGGCAGTATCTGGATCCGGAAACCCGTAGTCGCTTTTTGCTGCTAAAGAATGGCTACCGATACGAAGGGGTGCCGGGTCAGGCCGGTTTTCGAATGATCAGCTTCGACGAGTATGGGGTGCGAATTCAGCAGTCTGAGGTGCGTCATCAGGTGACCGAGATCGAGGTGATGCCGACCGCTGAGTTGCTGAACAATGATGGCTACCAATATCGGGCTCAGCTGCACTGGCGGTTGTCGCTGCCGGTGTTGTGTCTGATGGTAACGCTGCTGGCGGTGCCATTGAGTAAGGTTAACCCTCGGCAGGGGCGCTACGCTCGATTGCTGCCGTCGATCTTGCTCTACCTGACCTATCTGACTCTGTTGACCAGTGCCCGTAGCGCGATGGATGAGGGTGAGTCGGGTGCGGTGCTGAAGTTCTGGGGGGTGCATCTGTTGTTCGCTTTTATCGCCCTTAATCTGCACTACAGTGGTGCCTTCATTCGCCGTCAGGTTAGCGGACTATTAGCATTGTTGCCGTTGCCTGTGCGGGGTGCCAAATGAAACAGTTAGATCGTTACATCGGTCAGACCGTGCTGTCCGCTTGTTTGATCGTGCTGTTGGCGATCATTGGTCTGGATGTGTTGTTTGCCTTTATCGAAGAGCTGAAAGATCTGAACCAGACCTATACCCTGTCGGTGGCGATCAGCTACGTGTTGTTGTCGATTCCAGGCAGTATCTACGAGTATATTCCATTATCGTGCTTGGTCGGTTGTCTGATCGGCTTGGGGTTGTTGGCCAGTAGCTCTGAACTGACGGTGGTTCGTGCTGCCGGTATTAGTAAGTTCCGGATAGTGCTGTCGGTCTGTCGGCCGGTGTTGTTGCTAGTGGTTGTCGCTGGCTTGTTGGGTGAGTTTGTGGTGCCGCTATCAGGGCAGCAGGCGACGATCGAAAAAGCCAAGGCGTTTAGTAGCGGTCGCTCGGTAGCGACCCAGTATGGTGTCTGGCATCGTGAGGGTAGCTGGGTGATGCACTTCAATGCGATTGAGCGCGACGGTACGGTGCACGGTTTGACCCTGTACGAATTTGCCGAAGATAAACAG
>JBFFKD010000384.1:0-3088 GCA_041555595.1 Motiliproteus sp. | reverse complement strand
CCGTGACACGACCCACATAGAGCGCCCAGATTCGAGCAACCGCGCAGCTTATTCGACTCAACCTCTCAGACAGCATAACGGGAGCCGAGGCTCCCGTTATGCGTTCACTAACAAGCCGGATCTAACCGGTTATTTTTGTACCTTACCTTGCAGTTCAGCCTCCACTCGACGGTTACTGCGACGCCCCTCTTGAGTGCCGTTATCAGCAATCGGGCTGGTCTCGCCGTGACCTACCGCAGTGATCTGATTGGCAGCAACACCGTAGTTGTCGACCAGATATTTAGCCACCGCATCGGCTCGACGCTGTGACAGAGCCAGATTGTAATCCGCTGCACCGGCTGAATCGGTATGACCATTAATCACCACGCTGGAACTACTATCAGCGGCAAGTACATAAGCCAGCGCCTTCATCTGGGTATCGTAAGCCGAAGTCACCTGATCCGAATTGGAGGCAAACTTAACCTCTAGCTTGATCGTTACCGGCACCATCTCGACGAGCTTACAGCCTTTACTATCGACCTCGACGCCTTGCGCGGTTGCCGGACACTGATCTTTGGCATCAATAACGCCATCGCCGTCGGAATCCAACGCACAGCCCCGCATATCCACTGCCGTGCCGGCAGGGGTATTCGGGCAAGAGTCCTTACTATCAACGACCCCGTCGCCATCGCTATCGAGCTGACAACCTTTCATATCGACCGCAGCCCCCTTAGGTGTGGAGGGGCAATTATCGTTCTCATCAATCACACCGTCGCCATCCGCATCAAGCGGGATCATCTCATCACAACCCTCGACCTGCGAACCTTCAAACCAGCTTCCCGTGCGAACACAGCGCCCGGAACTGTCGTTAACATAGACACCACTGGAGTTATGCCAATAGGCGCAATGCTCCATATCTTCATCGCACGAACCATGAGCCCAAACGCCAGCAGGCAATGTCCATAACGCCGAGACCGCCACAACCACTAATGTTTTTTTCATTATTCTCTCCTTGTGCTCAGCCAATCCAAGCATGGTATTCAATCACGACTGACAGTCGGACAGAGCCTCAACAGATGCAAGTCGATAGCTGTTCCCACCGCCTCAGTTAACGACCACCAGTCAACGTATGAGTGTTTATAGCCGTTAAAACAGCGACTTGCCACAAACCGGATGAATAATCACAGAGATAGCACAAATAAAAAACCCCGCAACTGCGGGGCTATTTGACAGACCGATCGCTCCGGTTAGCGCAGCGCCAGTACATCCTGCATGTCGAACAGGCCCGAGCGATGGTTCTCAAGCCAGCTGGCGGCCCGCACCGCACCTTTAGCAAAGGTCATCCGCGAGCTGGCCTTATGGGTGATCTCGACCCGCTCGCCTTCGGTGGCAAACAACACCGTATGATCGCCGACAATATCACCGGCACGGATGGTCTCGAAGCCGATCTCTTTGGCCGGCCGGGCACCGGTGTGACCCTCGCGGCCATAAACCGCGCACTCGGCCAGATCACGACCCAGCGCATCGGCCACCACTTCGCCCAGCCGCAGCGCGGTACCCGACGGTGAATCGACCTTGTGCCGGTGATGGGCTTCGATCACCTCGATATCGTAATCTTCGGCCAACACCTTGGCCGCCACCTCCAGCAGCTTGAAGCACAGATTCACCCCGACGCTCATATTGGGCGCAAACACCACCGGGATAGATTTGGCCGCCTCCGCGATCTGGGCTTTCTGATCATCGTTGAAACCGGTGGTACCGATCACGATCGCCTTGCCGTTGGCACGACAGAACTCCAGATTAGCCAGCGTCAGCTCGATCGAGGTGAAGTCGATCAGCACATCAAAATCTTCGACCACTTCGGCTAACTGACCGACCGCAGCCACCTGCAGCTTGCCGGCACCGACCAACTCACCGATATCGGCACCGATCAATGAACTGGACGGGTTGATGACCGCCGCCCCCAGCGTGGTTTCGGGCGCATCGAGCACCGCTTGCAGCAAGTTCTTGCCCATCCGTCCGGCAGCGCCGGTAATTGCAACTCGGGTCATCTGTGTGGTTTCCACTTAATATCGATGGGCGCCATTATACAGACTCCCCTAGCGCAAAAAAGCCAGCACCAAGGCTGGCTTTGTAGAGACCCTGCCCTCTGGGCGATCAGGTCAATCGAACTGACTATCGCGCAGAGACTGCGCCCCTAAAGTGAGACAGGACGATAGCGTCACTGTTACGACTACTGCTTAATGGCGATGATATGGGAGCTGCCCTGATCCAGCGCCAGCGTCATCTCCAGCGAGACCAGATGGTAGCGGCCTGCTGAAGACTGATCGTGCAACGCCAGCCCGAGGGTATACTCCTTGCCGGGCAGCAGCGGCTTATGATTGGGACCGGCATCCAGCGGACGTTTAAACTCAACCACCCAATGATCATCCGATTCGGTGGCCGTCACAGCAACGGCGGCGGTTTTGTTTTCCTCCCGCTCCTTCAGGATCGTGCCGTCGATAACATCCACCGACATGCCCGAAGTGAGTCCGGCCTGCCAGTACTCCAGAAAAACGCCCTGATTGATCAGTTTCAGGATCTCGGCATCAGACAATAATTCATCGCCACCACCGCGCTTACGGTGCATCTTCTTTCGCGATTCGGCCAGGTACTTCTCCTTGTTGCCCTCCATGCTCATCTGCTTTTCATCCTCATGACAGAGCGCCCAGCAGCCACCGAAGGCAAACTCTTCGATCGAGTTATCATCGAGGATCAGGGTCAGCTTGGTGTCATAATGCTCATCGCGAATACCGTCGAGATCGGTATAGGTTGGCCAGGTGACCTTATCGGTGGTCTTAGGCCAGACCACCCGCATATGGATATCACTGCTGTCATAGGCGACCTGCAGGGTCGCGGCAACATAGCCGCGGCGCCCGACCAATGGCTTTGACTCAATCTCACTGCCCTTGACCGCTTCTGTACCGAACTTGTACTCATCACCATCATGGCAGTCGATACAGCTGTTTTTACGCTTTTTGTACTTGGCCGCACCGTCGTGATTACGCTTGGAGTTGATCCACTCCAGCGAGGTTTCACCGGGGTAAAAGAACCGCACCTCTTTCTCTTT
>JBFFKD010000383.1:0-3090 GCA_041555595.1 Motiliproteus sp. | reverse complement strand
GGCGGAACTGCTGTTTTTGCAGGAGCAAAAAACTGCCCGCTGTTTGTGGACAAAAAACATGTACATCGCCGCTCCTGCGCTCGCGGCATACGACCGCCATGGAGGGCGGAAGTGCTGTTTTTGCAGGAGCAAAAACTTCCCGTACATCCTGTACATCGCCGCTCCTGCGCATCCCTGCGCCCGCGGCATACCGTACATCCTGTACATAAAAAAACCGGGATTTTTATCCCGGCTTTATGGTGTTGTGCGCTGCCTAGATGCAAATGGGGCAGCTTAAAAGATCGTCTTAAACGATCTTCTTCATGTCAGCCATGTGGCCGCGCAGGACAGCACCGATCGCTTCAACCGGATGGCTGCGCAATGCCGCATTGACTTCGATCAGACGGGCGTTATCAACACCGTTGTCGTCCGTTGCCAACCCCTTACCGATCACATCGGTGTCGATCTTGGTCATGAAGTCAGCCAGCAGTGGCAAGCAGGCGTGGTTGTATAGGTAGCAACCGTATTCGGCGGTGTCAGAGATAGTCGCGTTCATCTCGTACAGCTTCTTACGGGCGATAGTATTGGCGATCAGCGGCGTCTCGTGCAGTGACTCGTAGTAGGCGGAATCAGCGATGATGCCAGCAGCGGTCATGGTCTCAAACGCCAGCTCGACACCGGCTTTAACCATCGCAACCATCAGGATGCCGTGGTCAAAGTACTCCTGCTCGGAGATCTCAACATCGCCCGCTGGAGTCTTCTCGAAAGCGGTCTCAGCAGTTTCGGCACGCCAGCCTAGCAGGTTCTTATCATCGTTGGCCCAGTCTTCCATCATGGTGCGAGAGAAGGTGCCGTCGATGATGTCGTCCTGATGCTTGTTGTACAACGGACGCATGATCTGTTTCAGCTCTTCAGCCAGATCGAACGCCTTGATCTTGGCTGGGTTAGACAGACGGTCCAGCATGTTGGTGACGCCGCCGTACTTGAGTGCTTCGGTAATGGTTTCCCAACCGTACTGGATCAGTTTGGAGGCGTAACCGGCATCGATCCCCTTCTCGACCATCTTATCGAAGCACAACAGAGAACCGGTCTGCAGCATGCCGCACAGGATAGTCTGCTCACCCATCAGGTCAGATTTAACTTCTGCGATGAAAGAGGACATCAGTACGCCCGCTTTGTGACCGCCGGTACCAACTGCGTAAGCCTTAGCCAGTGCCAGACCTTCGCCCTTAGGATCGTTGTCTTCATGAACAGCGATCAGGGTCGGAACACCAAAGCCACGTACGTATTCGTTACGGACTTCAGAGCCTGGACACTTAGGTGCCACCATGATGACGGTCAGGTCATCACGGATCTGCATCCCCTCTTCAACGATGTTGAAACCGTGTGAGTAAGACAGGCACGCGCCCTGCTTCATCAGCGGCATGATGGCATTAACCACGGCGGTATGCTGCTTGTCGGGGGTCAGGTTCAATACGACGTCGGCAGTCGGGATCAGTTCTTCATAAGTACCGACTTTAAAGCCGTTCTCGGTCGCGCTCTTCCATGACTGACGCTTCTCGTCGATCGCTGCCTGGCGCAGGGTGTAAGAGACATCGCAGCCGCTGTCACGCAGGTTCATGCCCTGAGCCAGACCCTGAGCACCACAACCGATAACAACGATCTTCTTGCCCTTGAGCGCATCAACACCGTCAGGAAACTCGGAGATATCCATAAAACGGCACTTGGCCAGTTGAGCCAGCTGCTCGCGCAGCGGCAGGGTGTTGAAGTAATTGTTAGACATAGCTGAATATTCCGTTCGGTTGAGTAGCTGCCAACCCGGCAACTACATAAATAAATGGGCAAACTAAAGAGATAAAGCGCAAATCAATGACGTTGAACCGGACTGTCGCTACCGGCTCAAAATCGGATGGCGCTACTCTATCGCAGCGATAATCTTTCGTATATTGATATATATGCACAACAACATCCCACTTATCGCAATACAGAACACCTTTAGACCTTCGTTCAATCTAAGTCCTTCAGACAACGTTAAGCGTAATGATCGAACCGCTGCAAAAGCTAACCGAAGAGGGCCGCACTGTTATTGCGCAGCAGCATCAAGCCAGGGCGACCGAAGCAAGCCGACGGGCAGCAGCCCCGCCGCTACGGCAAGAGCTGCGCTATCGCTGCTCTGTTCGATGCCCGCAGCGCCGAACGTTGGTATAAGAAGGCGCTGATGCTGATGAAGAACCAGATGGCCGATCACTTCGACCAAAGATGTTCGCCGAATTTGTCAATCTGATGCGTTAGCCCGGCGCCGATTACGCCTCGACCTTACTTCATCAGCGGCTGTAGTAACGGCTGCAGAACCGGCCAGACATTATCCAGCAACTGCGCTTGTGCCGGTTGATTGGGGTGTAAACCATCGGCCTGCATCAGCTCCGGCACCCCGCCTACACCGGCCATCAGAAACGGTAGATAGGCACTGTGCGAACGGTTTGCGACAGTATCGAATAACCGGTAGAAGCCCTCTCCATAGCGCGGCCCATAGTTGGGAGGAATTCGCATCCCCAGCACCACCACGCGGGCACCCGCCTGCTGCCCCATCCCAACCAACTGCAACAGATTCTGCTCGATCACCGGCAGCGGCGTCCCCCGCAGCCCATCGTTAGCGCCCAACTCTATCAACACCAGCTCTGGCTGATAGCGCTGCAACAACGGCGGTAACCGGCGCACGCCGCCGCTGGTGGTATCACCGCTGATCGAGGCATTGATGACCCGGTAATCGATCTGGCGCTGCTCCAACCGCCGTTGAAGCAGCGCTACCCAACCCTGTTGTGGTTCCAGCCCGTATCCAGCACTGATACTATCTCCCAACACCAAGAGCACCGGCTGACTATCCTGAGGGCTAATCTGCGCACCGACAGTGTTAGCATCAGTCGAGGCGACGGCTTCAGTTCCTGCAGCAGCGCTCTGCGTGGTGTACAGCAGCACCACCGCGACTATCCGCAACCACCGCCATGAGTGTTTCAATGTCATCGTTATCCTCTCAAGATTCGCCACTCGATCCGGCATTAAAGCCAGTATTGCGGGTATGCCAATTGAACCACCGGGTCAATGCCAAAAGTG
>JBFFKD010000382.1:0-3102 GCA_041555595.1 Motiliproteus sp. | reverse complement strand
GTGGTGATAAAGAGCGTCGTTATCAGGCGAATTAACATAGTTTACTTTTTAAACTCTTAGGGCTTAATCCTGCAAAAACTAGGGTTAAAGTACCGGTTGTTTTTTCATCATGGCTAGAAGAAGGTTTTTTGCTATTAAGTCATTTTATGAGCGCTGTCTCGTTGTTAAGCATACTGCATTACAGCGCAACCTTTGCCTAGGTTTTCAATCCGATAGATTTATTGTTAATACAACAGTCCTTAAATGGATGTGGCTTGATGTTAAGAAATTATTATCGATAGAATTGGCGTTGTTGTCAGCGCCTGTGCTGGCAGTATCGGTGCAGGCTGCTGAGTTTCAGCAGGGAGACATTGTACCCCGCTTGCGCAGCCTGTTCGAATCCTGAACCTTGCCAGACTTATTATGTTGCCCAAGCACTGGGAGAAACTGAGCAGGCTCAGCCTGTCTTGCTCAGTTTGATTCATCGCCAGCGTGATTGGATTAACACCAAAGAGCAATTGGCTGACTTCTTTGCGGGTTTCGGCGTGAATGATGCCGATTTCAACAAAGCTTAGGTTCTCTCTCGATCAACAGTTAGTTAAGCCTCAGCGAGACAAAAGCGCGCGAGTAGGGCATCAAAGGCGTTCCTTCAATGGTGGTAAACGGCAAGTATCTGTTCAGCGCCCAAGGTGCCGGCAGTCAGACGGCGATGCTCGATGTGGTTGACTCTCTAGTGGCTCAAGAAAAAGCCGCACTCAAGTAATCTTGCCTTCCTCGCGCCCTTTTTACTCGGGTGCTGGTTCCCGTTTAAGCCCTAGGCTAATATGGCCAATTTTCATTGGCGTATTGGTGAAGGGCGCGACAAGTGGCTACTGAAGACGATCTAAACAAGCGTATTCAAAAACTGCAGATTCAACAGGAGAGCGACCAGGAAGACATGGACGCGTTGGGTCGCGTGACGGTTCGTTTGTGCCTGGCCTCTAAAGGGCTGGACCAACAGCTCGACGTCCAGTTGGAGCCGTTGCAGGATCGGCTTAAGAACAGCAACGCGGGTTCGTTGCTGACCAAGGCTAATGCTGCCGAAAAGGCGTTGATGAGTTATTTCCAGCGCCGTGATCAATCGGTTCGGCAGGTGTTGGAAGCGATGCGCGGCATGTTGACTCCGATGTGGGAGATGGCTGGTAGCGACGACGATAAGAAGCAGCTGGATGGGCTGCTTACCGAACTGCCAGATACGGTCGAGAACTTTGGTGAGTATCCACAGCTGCTTAGTACTACCGCCAAGCTATTTGCCAAGGTGGTGCCGCAAACTAAAGCCGCAGCCGAACAGTCGGAAATCGCTGTCGATGATGAAACCAACGAGCAATTAAATTTACTCTGTGCTCACATTGGTTCGATGTTACTGGAGCTGCTGGGACAGCTGTCAATTCCACAGCCGGAACGCACCAGCGTCCGTAGCTTGATCAAGCGAATTGAGAAGGGATTTGATTGGCAGCAACTGGCATCTGTATTGGAGTCCGTGGTTGAACTGATTCTCAAGGCGATGGTCGTGCGTCAGGAGGATTTTGAAAATTATTTAGAAAGCCTCAATCTGCAACTAGCCGATATCCAAGATTTTTTGGTCGAGAGTCGTGATAACGAGCAGGCTCACAGACAGAGCAGTCAGCAGCTTGATCAGGTGGTGCGCAACGATGTCTCCAAGGTTGAGGTCTCATTAACGCAGGCCGAGAGCCTTGATCAACTCAAATCCACGGTTCGGGTGCAGTTGGCCGATATCGTTAAGGCGATGGATCACTACCGAAGTGAGCAGGAGGCTCGAGAGCAGCAGGTCGAGAATCGGCTAGGGCAGCTGCAGCACAAGCTTGAGGCGATGGACGAGCAGGCTGTGCGGATGCAGGCTCATATCGAAGAACAGCGAATACGCGCTATCTCGGATCCATTGACCACGCTACCGAATCGAGCCGCCTATAACGACCGGGTCGAGCAGGAGTTTGCTCGCTGGCGACGTTATCATAAGCCATTGACATTGGTGGTCTGCGATCTGGATCTGTTTAAGCGGATTAACGATAACTACGGCCATTTGGCAGGCGATAAGGTTTTACGGTTGATTGCCAAGCTTGTTGCCGGCCGTCTGCGCGACACCGATTTTGTCGCGCGCTATGGTGGAGAGGAGTTCGTTATTCTGATGCCGGAAACCGGTGTTCAGCAAGCCCAGCAAGCGGTGGAGGCTATCCGTCAGGCCGTGGCAGATAGCCCTTTTAACTTCAATGGTGAGCCGGTTCAGATAACGATGTCATTCGGGATTACCGAATGCCGTGCGGATGATGATAGCCATGAAACGGTATTCCAGCGTGCTGATGATGCCCTCTACGACGCCAAACAGAAGGGGCGCAATCGCAGTATCGTAGCTCCGCACTAATGATTGAGGCTATAATGCGGCGCACTTCCGGGGGTGGGTCGAGCGACGGTTTCAACAGTTTCGTCGTTGCCGGTTATCCGCACCCTTTATTTATTGTTATTGATCGAGTCCAGAGCCGTCCATGAGCAAGCAGCAACACGACAATCAAGGCACCACCGATTTTGGCTACGAGCAAGTTAACGTCGCCGACAAAGAGAAGCGGGTTGCCGACGTTTTCCACTCTGTCGCGGCTAAATACGACCTGATGAACGATCTGATGTCGATGGGTATTCATCGGCTGTGGAAGTTGATTGCGATTGAGTACAGTGGCGTTCGTAGGGGCCAGCGGGTGCTCGATATCGCAGGTGGTACCGGTGATCTGACCCAAAGGTTCTCAAAGTTGGTTGGGCCGACTGGACAGGTAGTTCTGGCGGATATTAATGACTCGATGCTTAAGGTTGGTCGCGATAAGCTGCAGGATAACGGCATCAGCGGTAATGTCCGCTTTGTCCAGGCTAACGCTGAGATGCTGCCGTTCCCCGATAACCATTTCGACTGCATTACCATCGCCTTCGGTTTGCGTAATGTGACCGATAAACAGAAGGCGCTCGAATCGATGACGCGGGTGCTTAAGCCTGGCGGTCGGTTATTGGTGTTGGAGTTCTCCAAGACTCAGCATCCGCTACTGACGAAGGCTTATGATGCCTACTCATTTAGCTTGCTAC